>NZ_RAWE01000002.1 GCF_003611695.1 Corallococcus carmarthensis
TGAGCGTCTCGTGGGCTCGGAGATGTGCATAAGAGACAGGGCGTTCTCCGTGTGGTTTCCGGGTGGCGGCGCGTGGGCGGTGGTGCCCGCCACGGTGCTGGAGGACGCGGAGGCGCTCCGGCTCACGGTGCGGCACGAGCTGCAACACCACCGGCAACGGGACACGGTGCTCGCGTACGCGCGGCTGGGGTTCGACAGCGCCTTCTTCTGGAATCCGTTCGCTCGGGCGTTCTCGCGGTGGTTGGCGGAGCGTCAGGAGTTCGCCTGTGACGAGGCGCTCGTCACCGTGAAGCACGTGTCCGCGGAGGCGTATGCGCGGTGCCTGTTGCAGGCGTCGCTGCGTGTCCCGGGTGCCTTCTCTCTTCCCGCCGGTGTCACCGGCATGTCCCACCCCACAGTCAGGAGGATCCGCATGGTGTTCCAACCCCGTCCCCGTAGCTCCGTTCGCACCCTGGGTCTGTCGTTGTCGCTGGCGTTGGTGCTCGCGCCGCTGGCGTTGTGGGCACAAGGCGCGGTGCGGGGGCGCGCGGTGTCGCTGACGGAGGCGCGTACCCTGGCGGATGCGGGGCGGAAGGAGGGGGACCTGCCCGTGGTGGTGGATGCCGCGGTGGTGGAGCAGCTCAACAAGTTCGTCACCACGCAGAAGGGCCGCGACTTCATGCGCAAGGCGCTGGCGAACCTCCAGGCGCACCGCGAGGCGATGACGGGCACGCTGCGCTCGCGCTCCCTGCCGGAGGGATTGCTCGCGGTGGCGATGGTGGAGTCGGCGGTGAGCAACCTGCCGGAGACGTCCCGTGAGCCTTCGATGGCGCCGGGGCAGCGGGGCGCGGGGGTGTGGATGTTCATCCCGGAGACGGCGCGCCGCTACGGGCTGAAGGTGGAGGCGGGGCGCGACGAGCGGCTGGACGTGGCGCGTGAGACGGAGGCCGCCGCGACCCTCTTCCAGGCGCTGTATGCGCGCTACGGAGACTGGCGGCTGGCGCTCGCGGCGTACAACCAGGGCGAGGGCGTGGTGGACCGCGTCATCGCGGAGACCGGTGTGCGCGACGTGAGCGAGCTGGTGCGCACTGGCAAGCTCAATGGCTACACCGCCACCGTGCAGGCCGGAGTGCTGCTGCTGCGCAACCCCCACCTGCTCGACTGAGCCGGGATTCGCGGCGCTGCATGCGCAACCCGGGGCTTGAGCGCCATTCCGCCCCATGCGCGGCTGGAAGACATTCGCGCGGCAGAGGCCTTGGGGGAATGTTCCCGGAGTGCCAGGGTTCGGATGCGCGCCACCTGCTTTCACGCGAGGATGGCGGCGCTCAGCGCCAGGGGTGGGAAACGCCATGAAGATCGTCGCGCTCGTTCGTCCCGCGGGTGAAGTTCCGGAAGCAGCGCAGGTGCTCGCCGCCGCGTCAGGCATGGCTCCGGCGGAGGCTCGCATGCGGCTGGCTCCAGAGCCTCCCGCGCTGCTCGCGCGCCTGGCTCCCGATGCGGCGGATGCCCTGGTGAAGACCCTCCAGGGCGCGGGGCTCGCGGCGCTCGCCATTGACGAATCGGAGACGGCGGAGCGTGTCACGGCACGCACCGTGACGTTCGGTACCGCGCAGGCGACGTTCACGCCTCGCGCGGGCGCACCGCTCACGATGGCCTGGGAGGACGTGACGGTCATCCTCCGGGGCGCTTCGTCCCTGCGCACGCAAAGTGAGCACACGGAGAAGTCGACCCAGGTGGCGCTGGGCGCGGCCCTGATCACGGGCGGCCTGAAGATGACGAAGACGACGGAGAAGAGCGTCCGCGGTTCGCAGGAGGAGACGTCGCAGGTCATCTTCGTCTTCGACCGCGACGGCCGGGGCGCCGTGCTGCCGGAGGTGGGCTTCGACTTCTCGTGCCTGGGACCCGCGATGCAGCCGTCGCGCACCGCGAACATGGTCGCCCTGGCGCGCCTGGTGCGCGAGCGCGCTCCGGCCGCCTACTACGATGAGCGGCTGCTGCGGCTGGGACGCCGGCCGCTGCCCTTCGTGCTGGGCGGATCGGTGCAGGTGGTCAGCGGCACCACGTCCCACTCACGTATCAACACCGCGCAGGGCCTGGACGTACTCGCGGAGGCGATGCGTCTGGGGGTGGCACGCGGCTACCTGCCTTGAAGCCTTCAGGCTCGTGGCAGGGATGACCCTGAACCGCACCGTGCTGTCGCCGTGACGCCCGCCGCACGTCGGTGGGCTGTCCGGCCCTGACCTCTCAGGCGAGCGGGGTGGACGACTCCGGCGGCGACCGGGAGATCCACGCGGCGATGAACACGTCCAGCTCTCCGCGCATCACGTCCTTCACGCGTGGCGTCCCCGCGCCCGTGCGCGGATCCTCCACGCGCGCGCCCCGGCCCAGGAAGTAGCGGCGGGCCTCGTCGGTGCTGGCTCCCTGACCGGCGACGACGCGCGCGGCGATGCCCTTGAGCTCGTCCAGCTCTCCGGCGCCAATGAGCGTGAGCACGCGGCCCGTCGCTTCGTCCTTCGCGGTGACTTCGTTGCGCACGCGCTGGAGGTACTCGCCCTCGCGGCTCTTCACCGGCCGGCCCTCCAGCACCAGCAGCTCCCGCTCTATCTCCTCCAGCGGTCCGCCACGGTGCACGCGCACGTACGCGCGCTGGCGCTTCTCGTCCTCCAGGCGGCGGTGCAGCCCCGTCTCGCCCGCGAGGAAGCCGTACGCGCCCGGCCCGGCGATGCGCACCACCACGCGCGCGGGCGCGTCCGCCTCCGCGACGGCGGTGGCCTCGTAGCCCCGGCGCTGCGCCCAGCCCAGGTACATGGTGGCCAGCTCCTGCACCCACACGCTCTGCAGCTCCGACGTGTCGCTGGCGCAGATGTCCACCAGCGCCTCGTTGTCCAACGGCGTCGCCCCCGCCGCCCGCAGCGCCTCCGCCATCTGGACCTCGCGCGCGACCTCCTCCACCTGCTTCGCGGCGGAGCCGAGCTGCACTTCGTTCTTCGCCTCGCGCACCAGCCGCCGCCCGAAGAGGCACGCGGCCTCCAGGCGGTCCAGTTCACCCAGCTGCGCCTCCACCGTGCGGAAGGCGCGGATGACGTCCGCCGCGCGCAGCGGGTCGTCCCAGAGGTTGGGCGCCTGCGTCTCCGCGAGCAGCGCGGCGCGGCGCTCCTCCAACTCCGGCCGTCCCGTGGACACCGCGAGCGCGCGGGCGCGGCCCACCAGCCGGTCCATTTCAATCAGCAGCGACTTGCGGTCCAACCGGCGCTTCACCGCCGCGGCCTTCGGCGTGGGCAGCAGCAGCTGCGCCGTCACCTCGCGAGGAGGCGGCACGGGCTCCGCGACCGCGACCACGCGGCCTCCGGGACGGGCCTCCACGCGCACGGGCGTGCCCGGCGGCAAGGGCCGGCGGGCAATCTCCACCGCGAGCGCCGCCGTGAGCGTCTTCTCGATTTCACGCTGCAGGTAGCGCGCGCCGAACTGCGGCGAATAGCCACGCTCCACCAGCCGGTCCACCACCTCCGGCGTGACCTCCACGTCCAGGGCGCGGGCGCGGATGCCCTCGCGCTCCAGCACCCGGCCCACCTCGCGCTGGGCAATCTTGCGGATGTCCACGCGCGACAGCGGACGGAAGTGGCAGATGGCGTCGAAGCGGTTGAGGAACTCCGGGCGGAAGGCCTCCGCGATGCGGCGGTCCACCTCCGACACCTGCTCGTCGGCGCGCTTGTGCGCGGCGAAGCCCAGGCCCGCCTCGCGGTACACCTCCGAGCCCACGTTGGACGTGGCCACGATGAGCGTGTTGTTGCACGACACCGCTTCGCCCGCGCCGTTGACGAAGGTGCCCTCGTCGAAGAGCTGGAGGAACCGGTCATGCACGCTGCGCGCGGCCTTCTCGAACTCGTCCAGCAGCAGCACGGTGAACACCTTGCCGTCGAGCAGCGCGGACAGCTCTCCGCGCCGCGTCTCCAGCGCGGGCGCCCACGACGCGCCGAAGGGCACGCTCTCGTCGCCGTCGTTGGGGTAGTCCGCCATGTTCAGGCGCACCAGCCTGTCCGCGGATCCGAAGAGGTACTCGGCCAGCAGCTTCGCCAGCTGCGTCTTGCCCACGCCCGTGGGCCCGGCGAAGAGGAACACGCCCAGCGGGCGGCGCGGGTCGTTGAGCCCCGCCTTGAGCAGCGCCACCGAGCGCAGCACCGCGGCCACCGCGTCCGTCTGGCCGAGCAGCCGCTCCCCGAAGAAGCGCTCCGTCTCCTCCAGGTCCAGCGGCATCGCGTCGTCCACGACGAAGCGGGGCAGGCGCGTGGCGGCGCAGAACCGGGTGAGCACGTCCTCCGGCCCCACGTGGTCGCGCGCCACGCCCGCGGCCTCCGCCGCCGTCTCCTTGAGCAGCTCAATCGCCTTGCGCGGCATGTGCTGCGCCAGGAGGAACTTCGCGGACAGCCGCAGCGCCAGGTCGCACGCGGCCGGGTCGATGGGCAGCCGCAGCTCGCGCTCCAGTTCCTCCGCCACGCGGCCGACAATCCACCGCGCCTTGTCCAGCGGCGGCTCCTGGAGGGGCAGCAGGTGGAGCCTCTCGGCCAGGGCCTCGTCGGCGCGCAGCAGTTCCTGCACGCGCTTGGGTTCGGTCTCGAAGATGAAGCGCAGGCCGCCGGTGCGCAGCGCGCGCACGGCCACCGGAGCCAGGGGGCCGCCCAGGGCCACCGGCAGGTCGCGGATGTAGACGATGGGGCAGGGGTGGCGGCCCAGGTGGATGAGCAGCTCCTCGAAGGACTCCGCCGCCTGGCGCTGGGTGCTGCGCGCCAGGATGTTCGCGACGGACACCTCCACGAGCCGCGCCTGGGCCAGGTCCCCGTCCACGCGCCCTTCGGCGATGCGGCGGGCCACCTCCTGCACGAGCGCGCTCTTGCCCACGCCGGGCTCGCCCGCCAGCAGCGGGTGCTTGCCTCCACGCGCCAGCAGCCCCAGCACCTCCGTCACGGCGGTGTCCACGCCGTGGGCGGCCGGCAGCTTGCCCTCGCGCGCCATCGCGGTGAGGTCGCGGTCGATGAGCCGCTCCTGGTCTTCGTTCTTCCTCGTCGCCATGGTGTGGTCCGGAACGCCCCCTCGACGTGCGGCACTCTAACCGTTGCGGCGCGGAAGCGAAGTCCCGGCCCATCCCGTGGGCCGGGACCTACGCTTCCAGCTCCGTGTGCCAGTAGGCCACGTCCCTCAGGAACTTGCGCCAGGACAGGGGCAGTCCCTTCTCCACGAGGAACGACACGACCAGCGCGTCCGGCAGCCGCTTCGGCTTCGCGGGCACGGTGCGCAGCGTCATGCGCGCCTGGGCCGGGGTGCGGTTGCCCTTCTTCTGGTTGCAGGGCACGCAGGCGATGACGATGTTCTCCCAGCTCGTGCGGCCGCCCTGCGCGCGCGGCAGGACGTGGTCGTACGTCGCCTCCGGACGGGTCACCTTGCGGCCGCAGTACTGGCAGCGGCACTGGTCGCGCTGGTAGACGTTCTCGCGGCTGAAGCGCACGCCGCGCGGGCCCTTCCACAGGGCGCGCACGAAGCGGATGACGGACGGCATGCGCAGCTCCACCGTCACCGAGCGGATGACGCGGTCCTCGTACTCCTCGACGACCTCCACCTTGCCCTGCACGAGCAGCATGACGGCGCGTTGCCACGGGATGCGTGCGACAGGTTCATAGGACTGGCTCAGCACCAGCGTTTCCATGACACGGGGCCTTTCGGGCGGGACAGGCCGCCAGGGAGTCGAACCCTGCTCGCCCGGATTTGGAGTCCAGGCGGCACCCGGTGCGCGGCCTCTGTGGGTGAGGGAGTGGGGACGCTGGGAGTCGAACCCAGCGGGCTTCTAAGGGCTCCGGCTCTACAGGCCGACGCGTCTCCGTAACGCTCTACGTCCCCGGAAGGTGCGCGGGAGCCCGGACGTGAAGAAGGCCGGGTCCCCTTGTCGGGAGCCCGGCCTCCAGGGCCATGCCGCGTCAGGGACGGGGCAGGGCGCCTTCAGGAGCCGGGCGAGGCGAGGCGATAGGACGCGAAGTCCCGCCAGCGGCACGTGGAAGGAGCGGTCACCGGGCTGGGACGCGAGGACGCAGCGATGCCGTGACCGGAAGGATTCAGGTGCTTGAGGTTCATCGGGGCCTGCTTCGTCGCCTGGCGCATCGGGACCGCTCCTTTCGCTCCCAGGGACGGCGGCGGAAATCCAGTCCTGACAAGCAAGCAGGGTGGACGTTAGGACTCCGCGCATGAAAGCCATCTGCTACCACCAACTGGGAGGGCCGGAGGTCCTCCGTTGGGAGGACGCGCCGGAGCCCGTGCCCGGGCCGGGCCAGGTCCTCCTGCGAGTCCATGCCGCGGGCGTGAACTTCGCGGACACCGAGCGCCGCCGCGGGCTGTACGACGCCCAGGTGCCCCTGCCGCGCATCCTGGGCAGCGAGGCCGCGGGCGTGGTGCGCGCGGTAGGGCCAGGAGTGGACGCGTCCTGGGTGGGCCGCCGCGTCGTGGCCCTGACGAAGGCGGCCTACGCGGAGGCCGCGGTCGCGCCGGTGGATGAGTTGCTGGTGCTTCCGCCGGAGGTGTCCTTCGCGGAGGCCGCCGCGCTGCTGGTGCAGGGGCTGACGGCGTACCACGTGGTGCACACCGTGGGGCGCGTGGAGGCGGGGCAGACGGTGCTCATCCACGCGGCGGCCGGAGGCGTGGGGCTGCTCGCGGTGCAGCTCGCGAAGGCGGCGGGCGCGCGCGTCATCGGCACGGTGTCGGGGGAAGCGAAGGCGAAGCTCGCGCGGGACGTGGGCGCGGACGCCGTCATCCGCTACGACCAGGAGGACGTCGCGGCGAGCGTGCGCGAGCTGACGCAGGGGCGCGGGGTGGAGCGCGTGCTGGACTCGGTGGGCGCGAGCACCTGGAAGGCCAGCATGGATGCGCTCGCACCCTTCGGGCACCTGGTGAGCTACGGCAACGCCAGCGGCCATCCGCCGCCCGTGGAGGTGGACTCCCTCTACGCGAAGTCGATCACCTTGGGCGCCTACTGGCTGCGCACCCCCACGCCTCCAGAAGTGCAGCGCCGGGCGCGCGAGGCGCTGCTGGCGGAGGTCGTGGCGAAGCGCCTGCGCATCGTGGTGGGGTTGACGCTGCCGTTGTCCCGCGCCGAGGAGGCCCACCGCCAGTTGGAAGGGCGGAACACGGTGGGCAAGGTCGTGCTGGTCGGCGCGGACTGAGGGCCTTCAGTGCGCTGCGGGCACGCCCACCACCGGCGGTGCCTGGACGGAGCCGCGCCCGATGCGCAGCACCACCAGCGCCGCCGCGAGGCAGATGACGCCCGCGACGACCCAGGCGGGCGTGTACGTCTCCAATGACGTACGGATGACGCCCGCGCCCAACGCTCCCAGGCCCGCGCCCACCTGGTGCGCGGCCACCACCCAGCCGAAGGCGATGGGCCCGTCCTCGGCGCCCACCGTCTGTGTCGTCAGCCGCACCGTCGGTGGCACCGTGGCGATCCAATCCAGGCCGTAGAACACCGCGAACAGCGGCAGGCCGAAGACGGACATCTCGAAGGCGCTCGGCAGGTAGAGCAGCGCCAGTCCCCGCAGGCCGTAGTACCAGAACAACAGCCAACGGTTGTCGAAGCGGTCCGACATCCAGCCGCTCGCCGTCGTGCCCACCAGGTCGAAGATGCCCATCACCGCGAGCAACCCCGCCGCGCGCACCTCCGGGATGCCGTGGTCCATGCACGCCGGAATCAGGTGCGTGCCCACCAGCCCGTTCGTCGTCGCGCCGCAGATGAAGAAGCTCCCCGCGAGCAGCCAGAAGTCCCGCTTGCGCGAGGCACGCCCCAGTGCCCCCAGCGCGTTGGCGAGTGGATTGACGCTGGAGGCCTTCACCTCTTCTGCATCCGGCGCGGCCCCGTAGGGCTTCAGCCCCACGTCCGAAGGCCGGTCGCGCACGAGCCACGCGACCAGCGGAATCACCGCCGCCACCACTCCCGCCACCGTGAAGGACACGACGCGCCAGCCATGGTGCTCCACCAACATCGCCAGCAGCGGCAGGAACACCAGCTGTCCCGTCGCCGTGCTCGCGGTCAGCAGGCCCATCACCAGCCCGCGCCGCGCGACGAACCAGCGCTGCACCACCGTGGCGCCCAGCACCATCGCCGTCGTCCCCGTGCCCAGCCCCACCAGCACGCCCCAGAAGAGCAGCAGCTGCCATGGCGCGTGGATGAAGTTCGTCAGCGCCACGCCCGTCGCGATGATGCAGAGCGAGACCAGCGTCGTGCGCCGGATGCCGAACTTCTGCATCAGCGCCGCGGCGAACGGCCCCACCAATCCGTAGAGCACCAGGTTCACAGACACGGCCGAGGAGACGAGGGCCCGGCTCCAGCCGAACTCCCGCTCCAGCGGGACGATGAAGACGCTCGGGGTCGCCCGCACGCCCGCCGCGCACAGGAGCACCATGAAGATGGCCGCGGCCATCACCCAGGCATGGTGGAAACGGTGTGTCCTCATGACGGTGTCTCCTTCAAGCGGGCACGCCCGGGCCCACGTATACTTCCCAGCCGCGATGTCCCAAGACGATCCCCAGCGCACCCTCTGCAACTGCCTGGCGCTGCGTCAGGCCAGCCGCCACGTCACGCAGTTCTATGATCAGGTGCTCGCGCCCAGCGGCATCCGGACGACGCAGTACTCCATCCTCCACCGCGTCCAATCCCAGGGCCCGCTGACCGTGAACGCGCTGGCGGATCAGCTCGTCATGGACCCCTCCACGCTCACCCACAACCTCCGGCCCCTCTTGAAGGACGGCTTCGTGGTGCTGGAGGTGGGCCGCGCCGACCGCCGCCAGCGCGCCATCGCCATCACGCCGGAAGGGCAGGGCGTCTACCGCAAGGCCCGCCCCCTCTGGCTGCGCGCCCAGGCCGACTTCGAGCGCGCCGTGGGCGACACCCAGGCCTCCGCGCTGCGCGACCTGCTGGCCGCCGTTTCCCGCACCGGACTGGGCGAAGCCGAAGCGCAGGCCGAAGCCCCTCCCGCTCCCAAGGCCGCCGCCCGCCGCCGCCGCTGAGCGCACCTCCACGGCTCAGCGCTCCTCGAGGAACTTCAGGAACGCCCCGACCTGATCCGCCCACAGCTCGGGGTGCGCCTGGGTGAAGTGGCCGAAGGAGCTCGCGCTGCCCTCCTGCACCACGAAGCGCCCGCGCTTCACCCGGGGCATCAGCGTCTCCAGCGTGCGCAGGGAGACGGGGTTGAACTCGTCGTCGGAGAAGTTGAGCGCGAACACGCGGGCCTGGATGGCGTCGAGCGCTCCTTCCGGGTCGTAGTCCCGGGAGGACTCCAGCGCGTACAGGATGTCATTGGCGTCCATGCCCGCCGCCTGCGCCCGCGCCGTCGCGATGAAGGCATCCGCCGCCGCCGCATCCGGCAGCGTGGCCTGCAGGTGCGGCACCCCGTCCAGCATCATGCGGAAGACCGGGAACGCCTCCAGCCAGCCCCGGGGCGGCGCGGTGTAGAAGCCGTCCTTCCATTCCGGGTCGCCGCGAACCTGCCCCGACACGAAGCGGCGCCACAGCAGGTTGCGTCCCGCGATGCGCGTGGGCAGCGACACGATGGGCATCACGCCCTCCACCGCGTCCGGATACAGCTCGCTCCACTGCCACGCGTTCATGCCACCCATGGACAGGCCCACGATGGCGTGCAGGCGCGTAATGCCCAGCGTCCCGGTGACGAGCTGGTGCTGGAACTCCACCATGTCCCGGTAGCCATAGGCCGGGAACTTCGTGCGCGCGCCGTCGCTCGGCTTGCTGGAGCGGCCGTGGCCCACGCTGTCCGGGAAGATGAGGAAGTACTTCGTCGCGTCCAGCGGGCGGCCCGGCGCGAACAGCGCGTCCTGGAAGGGCTGGCCCCGCAGCACCGCGCCGTTCGCGCCCGTCCAGTGCAGCATCAGCACCGCGTTCGTCACCGCGCCAGAGGCGTCCCGGCGCGGCGTGCCCAGCGTCGCGTAGTGGATGCGGACCTCCGGCAGCACCGTCCCGTCCTGGAAGCGGTGGCCGGTGAAGACCGCGTCCGCCTCCCGGGCCTCCAGCGGCGTGGACACCGGAGCCGGTACCGCCACCGGAGGAACAACGGCCTGGGGACGCGCGGTGGCGCACCCCAGGGGCAGGCCCCCCAGGCCCAGCAGCAGGGACCACAGGACGGCCGGCCGGCGGATGGAAGTCATCACGCCGGTAGGATTATCTGCATGTGCAGGTACTGTAAAGCGCCCCTCAGGGCTTGGGGGCTGGCGCGGTCGCGGGCTTCAGGTAGCGGTTGAAGAACTCCAGGGCGCGCCGGTCCACCAACGCCTCGTTCTTCTTCTTCTTGAAGCCGTGGCCCTCGTCGGGGAGCAGCAGGTACTCCACCGGGACGCCGTTCTTCTTCACCGCCGCGACGATGTCGTCCGACTCCGACTGGAGGACGCGGGGGTCGTTGGCGCCCTGCACGACGAGCAGCGGCTTCTGGATCTTGTCCGCGTGGAAGAGGGGGGAGATCTCCTTGAGCATCGCCTCCTGCTTCTCCGGGTCCCCCATCTCCTGGAACATGGCCTGGCGGAAGGCGCCCCACTGGGGCGGCATGCCCTTCAGCGTGCGCAGCCAGTTGGAGGGACCGAAGACGTCCACGCCCACGTCGAAGGCGTCCGGGTGGAAGGCGAGCGCCGCCAGCACCATGTAGCCGCCGTAGCTGGCGCCGATGATGCCCACGTGCGAGCCGTCCACGTACGGCAGGCTGGCCAGGTACTTGCGCGCCTCCACGCAGTCGCGCAGCGGCTCCTTGCCGTGCTTCTGGTCGTCCGCCTTCAGGAACGCCTTGCCGTAGCCGGCGCTGCCCCGGTTGTTGATGCCCAGCACCACGTAGCCCTGGTTGACCAGGTACTGGACGAAGTTGTTGTAGCCCCGGCTCGTCTGCCCACCCGGGCCGCCGTGCACGAAGACGAGCGCGGGGGCCTTGTGCTCGGCCGTGGCCTGGCGCGGCTTGTAGAGCAGGTTGGGGATCTCCATCCCGTCGAAGGACTTGAAGCGCACCACCTGCGCGTCCACCAGGTCCTCCGGGGCCAGCTCGCGGGTCATCGTGTCCGTCACGCGCGTGGTCTTCTTCGTGGCCAGGTCCTGGACGTAGAGGTTCGCGGAGGCGCGGTCCGTCTCCATCAGGACCGCCAGCTGCCTCTCGTCACGGGAGAAGATGGCGTCGGAGATCATCCCGGCGGGGAACTGCGTCAGCGGAACCCGGGTGCCGGCCTTCACGTCGTGCAGGTGCACCTCGAAGCCGGCGTCCACGTTGAGGATGGAGACGCGGAACGCCCCCGAGCGCGAGAAGGTGGTGCTGAAGATGTCCCAGTCCGCCTTCTCCACGTCCTCCCACTTGCCGGCCTCCTTCGCCGGGCGCACCACGCGGGTGAACTCCGAACCGTCGTCGGTGATGACGTACAGCTCCCCGGTGACGGGGTGGATGTCCCCCACCTGGTAGCGGGCCGCGCCCGTGTGGGGCGTGAGGTTCTTCAGCGTCTTCGTCGCGACGTCGTAGCGCCACACGTTGCCGTCGGACGTGCTGACCGCCTCTTCCAGCGCCACCCAGCTCTCGTCCGGGGCGACGGCGGCGACGCCCAACCCCTTGTCGTTCTGGAACAGGAGCGTGCGCGCGTACGTCTTCGCGTCATGGCGGTACACATCCATGGCGCCCGGGTCGCGCTCGTTGGTGGTGATGTAGAAAGCGCTGTCGTCGTGGCTGAAGCCCAGGAAGCCGGCGACGCCCTCCTTCATGGGGGTGAGGTCCTTCTCCTTGCCATCCGGCGTGCGCACGTAGACGTGCGTCTGCTCGTTGCCGCCCTGGTCGCGCTCGAAGAGGAAGCGGCTGTCGCGCGGGAATGCCCCGACCACCCGGATGCTGTCCGTCTTCGAGCGCGTCAGCGCCGTGGCCTTGCCCCCACCCACCGGCACGCTGTGGACGTTGAAGATGCCGGACGCGTTCGACGAGAAGAGCAGCTGCTTGCCATCCGAGGTGAAGACCGGGGCCATCACCTCCGTGGACCCCATGAACTGCTCCACCGTGTACTGCTTGAACGGCCGGGACGCCGGTCCACCCGCCACGGCCCTGACGTCCGGAGCCGGCTTGGGAGCGGGCGTGGCGGCCGGCGGAGCGGCCCCCAGCAGCGGAAGAAGCAGCGTGGGGGCAAGGAGACGGGACAGGGACTTCCAGGCGTGCATGGGGCCTCCGGGAAAGGCGGACCGTGCACTGTGGCCCAGGCCTCCCCGGGTTCAACAGGGACTGGCGACAAACCTGACATAAGGCTGTCACCGGCCGGGGGGATAAGGGGTGCGTTCTCTCAACGCGGCACCGGAGCTTCCGCCATGACCCAGACCGACCTTCAGAAGAACCCTGCCAAGAACGGCGTGCAGACCTACGCGGGGGGCTGCCTCTGTGGCGCCGTGCGCTACGAAGCCAGGGTGGACCTGGCGAACGTGAGCCGCTGCAACTGCACCATCTGCATGAAGTACGGCTACGGGGGCGGCGCGGGGATGAAGCCTGACGCCTTCCGGCTCTTGAAGGGCCAGGACGCCATCAAGAAGTACGGGCGCGACGGCAGCCCCAACACCCGCAGCTTCTGCTCGCGCTGCGGCGTGGTGTGCTTCGGCGATGGCGACGTCCCGGAGCTGGGCGGGAAGTTCGTCTCCATCTACGTCAACACGCTGGATGACGTGGATCCGTCGCTGCTCACCTTCGGGTACTGGGACGGCCGGCACGACAACTGGGCGGCCGGGCTGCGCCCCACGCCGTGGCCCTTCCAGCCCGCCGTCGCCTGAAGTCACCCGGAGGGGCAGGGGCCCTTTGGTGCCCCTGCCCGTCACTTCCCGTGACTACACATTCCCCGCGGCGGCCCGGCCCGCGGCGCGGCCGGAGAAGATGCAGCCGCCCAGGAACGTCCCTTCCAGGGCGCGGTAGCCGTGGACGCCACCGCCTCCGAAGCCGGCCACCTCGCCTGCCGCATAGAGCCCTGGGATGGTCTTCCCCTGGGCGTTGAAGACGCGGCCCTGGAGGTCGGTCTCGAAGCCGCCCAGCGTCTTGCGCGTGAGGATGTTCAGCTTCACGCCGATGAGCGGCCCCGCCTTGGGGTCCAGGATGCGGTGCGGCTTCGCGGTGCGCACCAGCTTGTCGCCCCGGTAGTTGCGCGCCTGGCGGATGGCGGCCAGCTGCAGGTCCTTGCTGAAGGGGTTGTCCATCTGCAGGTCGCGGGCCTTCACCTCGCGCTCCACCGTGGCGAAGTCCAGGAGCGGGGTCTCCGTCTTCGCGTTCATCCCGGCGACCAGGTCGCGCAGGTTGTCGGAGACGACGAAGTCCTCGCCCTTCTCCTTGAAGGCCTCCACCGGGCCCATGGCCTTCTTGCCCACGGCGCGGTTGAGCACGCCCAGCCAGTCCTTGCCGGTGAGGTCCGGGTTCTGCTCCGAACCGGAGAGCGCGAACTCCTTCTTGATGATCCACTGGTTGAGGATGAACCAGGTGTGCTCGTGGCCCGTCTTCGCGATGTGCTCCAGCGTGCCCAGCGTGTCGAAGCCGGGGTACAGCGGCGGCGGCAGGCGCTTGCCGGTGGCGTCCAGCCACAGCGAGCTGGGGCCCGGCAGGATGCGGATGCCGTGGCGGGGCCAGATGGGGTTCCAGTTCCTCAACCCCTCCGTGTAGTGCCACATGCGGTCGCGGTTGATGAGGCGCCCGCCCGCGGCCTCGGTGATGGCGATCATCCGGCCGTCCACGTGGTCGGGGACGCCCTGGATCATGAACTTCGGCGCGGGGCCCATGCGCTGGGGCCACGCCTTGCGGACCAGCTCGTGGTTGCCGCCGATGCCGCCGGACGTGACGATGACCGCGCTCGCGCGCAGTTCGAAGTCGCCCGCCGTCACGCGCGAGCTGCTGGCGCCGCGCGGGACGTCCGTGGCCTCCAGTTTCATGCCGCGCACGCCCACCACCGCGCCGTTCTGGGTGAGCAGCTCGTCCACGCGGTGGCGGAAGTGGAAGACGATCTTCCCCTGGGCTTCAGCGGCCTTGGCCCGGCGCACGAAGGGCTCCAGCACGCCGGGGCCGGTGCCCCAGGTGACGTGGAAGCGGGGGACGGAGTTGCCGTGGCCCACGGCGCCGTAGCCGCCGCGCTCCGCCCAGCCCACCACCGGGAACCAGCTCATGCCCTGTTGGACCAGCCAGGGGCGCATCTCGCCCGCCGCGAAGGCGACGAAGGCCTCCGCCCACTGGCGCGGCCAGTGGTCCTCCTCGCGGTCGAAGCCCGCGGTGCCCATCCAGTCCTCCAGCGCGAGCGCGTGCGAGTCCTTGATGCCCATGCGCCGCTGCTCGGGCGAGTCCACGAGGAACAGGCCGCCGAACGACCAGAACGCCTGGCCGCCCAGGTTCTGCGGTCCCTCCTGGTCCACCACGGCGACGCGCTTGCCCGCATCCGCGAGCTCGGTCGCGGCGACGAGTCCGGCGAGCCCTCCGCCCACGACGATGACATCCACTTCCTGTCCCATGCCGTGCCTCCCGGTCGCATCTGGCGCGCGGATG
The DNA here is from genome assembly GCF_003611695.1 of Corallococcus carmarthensis. Classification (GTDB taxonomy): domain Bacteria; phylum Myxococcota; class Myxococcia; order Myxococcales; family Myxococcaceae; genus Corallococcus; species Corallococcus carmarthensis. The sequence continues at coordinate 14,532 of NZ_RAWE01000002.1, forward strand.
ATAGCGGTTCGCGCGAATCGCAGACGGCCCTTCACCTGCGCAACGCAATGCCCGGAGGGTAGACTCCCGCGCATGGAGCCAGGAGCGAAAGGCGACGCGGGACCGCTGGGCCATGACGCCGCCGCCTACGCGCAGCGTCAGGAAGGGCTGTCCCCGGAGCCGCTGCGGGACGCGGCCTGGAGCGTGGCGGGGCAGCGGGCCTTCGGCGTGGTGCTCGACGTGGGGTCGGGCAGTGGCGGGTGGATAAGCCGGCTGCAGCGGAACCCGGCCGTCGAGCGCATCCTCAGCACGGACATCCACGACGCGGGCGCCAGCCGCCTGCCGGGCGTGGAGTTCCAGCTGCGGGACGTGTCCCGGGACGCGCTGCCGTGGGGCGATAGGTCGGTGGACTGGGTGTTCGCCATCGAGGTGCTGGAGCACCTGGCCAACCCGCGCCACTTCGTGAAGGAGGCCTTCCGTGTCCTCAAGCCCGGCGGCCACCTCTTCTTCACCACGCCCAACAACGACAGCCTGACGGCGCGCCTGTCCTTCCTGGTCCGGGGCTACTTCCCCGCGTTCTGCGAGCAGGACTACCGGGACTCCGGACACATCACCCCCATCACCGAACTGGACGCGCGGCGCATGGCCGTGGAGGCGGGCTTCCAGTCCATCGACTTCGACTATCCGCTGCCCGGACGCATCCCGCGCAGCAGCGTGTACTGGCAGCGGTTCGTGCCCGGGCTGCGCGGCCGGTGGTGGAGCGACGGGCTGTTCGCGCTGCTGACCCGGCCGCGCTGAAAGACCCGCGACGGGACTGGCCGCCCGTTCAGTCTCCGTGATAGCCCTGCCTCGGGCCACGAGCCGGAGAGCGCGGATGCAACAGCGTTGCGTGTGGGTGGGAACGGATCCGCTGTACCAGACCTACCACGACGAGGAGTGGGGCGTGCCGGTGCGCGACAGCCGCGCGCTCTGGGAGATGTTGATGCTGGAGGGCTTCCAGGCGGGGCTCGCGTGGATCGTCATCCTGCGCAAGCGCGAGGCCTTCCGGAAGGCGTTCAAGGGCTTCGACCCGAAGGTGGTGGCGCGCTTCACGGAGAAGGACGTCACGCGCCTGATGGCGGACGAGGGCATCGTCCGGGCGCGCGCGAAGATTGAAGCGACCATCGGCAACGCGCGCGCCTATCTGAAGATGCAGGAGGCGGGCGAGGACTTCTCCACGTTCGTCTGGGGCATGGCGGGCGGCAAGCCCCTCCGCAACGCGTGGAAGGGCCGGGGCGACGTGCCGGCGAAGACGGAGCTGTCGGAGGCGTACGCCAAGGCCTTCAAGCAGCGCGGCTTCAAGTTCGTGGGGCCGGTCATCGTCTACGCGTGGATGCAGGCCACGGGCATCGTGGATGACCACACGGTGGACTGCTTCCGGCACGGCGTGCGGCACCGCTGAGCGCGGCTCAGGGTTGGCGTTCCACCAGGACCTGCCTGGCGCGGGCCACCTGCTCCGCGGCGTCGCGGGGCCACCCCAGCGCCTTGACGCAGGACTCGCTGAACGACATGTCGCGCCGGTTCTCGAACAGCGCCCAGGCGAAGATGTCCCCCTTGAGGACGGGCAGCTGGAGCCGCTGCCCGACGATGTAGGCGCGTCCTGACGGATTGATCAGCCCTTCGGAGCGCCACTCCGGCGGGAGCGGGACCTCGGTGAGGTCCTGCTCCTGGACCTGCTCCCCGGCGGGAATGTCCCGGACCGAGACCAGCACGAAACCCTTCGCCTCCTCGGAAGGCGGAGCCGCGCCTCCTGTCAGCGCGAACAACAGCACCGGAACCAGCATCCGCGGCCGCATCGTCCCCATGTCAGCGTCCCTCCCGCGTTTCGTTGAAGAAGGCCTGGACCTGCTGCTCCAACGCGGGGGCGTTCTTCTCCCCGGCCTCTTCGAGTTGCCGCGCGCACAGCGCGACGGAGCGTGGCTGCTTCGGGTCCGCCAGGAACTGCCAGCGAACGGGCTCCCCCGCGGCGAGAGGGACCACGGCGACGGCGCCCGCGACGGACTTCAGGGCCTCCGCGGGCACCAGGCTCGCGGTCACCAGGGCGCGCGGCAGCTTCCGGGCCTCGAGTGCCGAAGCCTCGATCCGGTCTCCCTTCTTCACCTCGGCGGTGGTCACCAGCACCAGGGCCTGCCGGTCCGCGTCGAACTGGAAGGGCGGTGGTGGGGGCACGGCCCTGGAAGGAGGGGCCTCCTGCGACAGCGACGCCAGGAGCTCCGCACGCGTGCGGTCCAAGGCCTGCTGGAACCCGGGGTGCACGGCCGCGATGCAGGCGCTGACCTGCTCGGGATGGTAGAGGGCGAAGCTGGTCCAGAGCAGGGGCGCGTCCTTCTCCACGGGGAGGGTGACGGCCTTGCCCAGCACCGTGGCCCGCTCCGGACCCGGGACCCATGCGGAGGTGAGGAATTGCTCGGGGAGGAGAACCTCCGTGAGGTCCTCCTCCGTGAGCACGTGTCCAGGCGCGACGTCGTGCGTGAGCAGGAGCGCGGGCCGGGTCGCCCAGCCCTGGTGGACGCGCGCCAGATACTTGCGCGTGGTGACCGCGGCGAAGGTCCCGGCTCCCAGGACACTGATGGTGATGCCCACGCCCAATCCTCTCAAGAAGGGACTCATGGGGTCTGGGCTCCGGCCAGCCGCGCGCGAATCGCTTCCATGGAAGCGTCGACCTGGGAGGCATTGGGGCGTGTGTTGGATTGCCGGGTGCACTCGGCGGCCACCTGCGTCGCGACGGCATCCCCAGGGGGCTCCACTGCCGTCATGCGCAGGGGATCCCCTGCCTGGAGGGGCATCAGGACGGGCTGCGAGACCACGTAGTTCGCGGACTCCGGCCTCAGGACGGAGCTCGTGACGAGCCGCCGGGGCATGGAGCGGGAAGAGAGGTTCTTGAAGTCCAGGGTCTCGCCTGGACGCAGGTCCTTGCCCACGACGAGGGCCGGCACCAGGTCCCATCTGGCGCGGACCTGCTGCTCCTCGTGTTTGACCTGGGAGTACGCGATGAACCCGGCGAGCAATCCCAAGACAGGCACACCGACCCCAGCTCCCAGCAGGAGGCCCTCAATGAATTTCATTCCCCCATATTAGCGCAATTCGCCAAGGCATTGCGCGGCCTGCTTCCGCCATGGACGGGAAGGGGGGGATGGACCAGCATCCCGCCTCCAACGGGATGCCGGGAGACACGGAATGCGGATCACTGTGACGAGCGTGATGGTGGAGGACCAGTCCAAGGCCCTGAAGTTCTACACGGAGGTCCTGGGCTTCGTGCTCAAGGTCGACGTCCCGATGGGAGGCGAGCACCGGTGGCTGACGGTCGTCTCGCCCGATGCGCAGGAGGGCACCCAACTGCTGCTGGAGCCCCTGGGCTTCGCGCCCGCCCGCGTCTACCAGAAGGCCCTGTTCGACGCGGGCATCCCGGCGGCGTCGTTCGGCGTGGACGACTGTCAGGCGGAATATGAGCGCCTGCTGAAACACGGCGTGGTGTTCCACACGAAGCCCACGGTGATGGGCCCCGTCACCGTCGCCATGTTCCAGGACACCTGCGGCAACCTCATCCAGATGGCCCAGGTCTAGCGCCCCCCGGCTATCGGCCGGTCGTCGTATGTCACCCCAGGTCGGACAGGGTTTACGCTGTGTCCTGACTGTTCATGCTTCACCGAGGGGGATGTGATGACGATGCGGATTCAACCCAGGGTTCCGCCGCAGGAGCCTCGCAAGGGGCTCGCGGCGGGTGGTCAGCCGGCGGGAACGGCAAGAGGGAACGCGGCGCAGGGGACGCAGCCGCGCGCACCGGAAGTGGCGGCGCGCCGGGCGGGCTTCTCCGAGCAGAGCGCGTTCGTGTCCAAGCAGCCGGACGTGACGTCCACGTTCAAGCGCGAGTTCGGCGCGATGGCGTCGGACAAGCAGAAGTTCCACGAGACGATGCGGACGGTCTACGGCGAGGGCTACGACGCCGGCAAGGCCGAGCAGTTCCGGCAGCAGGCCCTGAAGGGCGACTTCGGCTGGCTGCCGCCGGTGCGCACGGTGTCCGCGGAGACGCTGAACGGGGCCAACGGCGCCTACGACGCGGAATCCGGCACGGTGCTCATCAATGAGTCGCTGGACCCGTCGCTGGCGGCCTCCACCTACGTGGAGGAGGCGGGCCACCACCTGGACACCAAGCTCAACACCGAGGACACCCAGGGCGACGAGGGCGAGCTGTTCCGCCGCATCCTGTCCGGGGAGAAGCTGTCCCCGAAGCAGGTGGCGGACATCCGCGCGGAGAACGACAAGGGCACCATCGTCGTGGACGGCAAGGCGAAGGAGGTCGAGTTCTGGAACCCCTTCAAGGCCCTTGGCGACGCGGCCAAGGCCGTGGGCAACGCGGTCGGCTCGGCGGCGAAGGCGGTGGGCGGCGCGGTCACCAGCGCGGCGAAGGCTGTGGGCGGCGCGGTCACCAGCGCGGCCAAGGCGGTGGGTGGCGCGGTCACCACGGCGGCCAAGGCGGTGGGTGGCGCGGTCACCACCGCGGCGAACTGGGTGGGCAACGCGGCGAAGTCCGTCTGGAGCGGCGTGAAGACGGCGGCCACCCGCGTGGGTGACGGCGTGCGGAGCCTGCTCACCGGCGCCGTCAGCACCGTCGTGGGCGCGGTCCGCAACATTGGAGAGGGGATAGGCACCTTCTTCGGCGGCATCGGCAAGTTGTTCCAGGGCAAGTTCGGTGAAGGCTTCAAGCAGATGGGGGTGGGCCTGCTGAAGGCCGTCGTGCAGACGCCCGTGGACGCCCTCCTGATGATGGGGGGCCGGGCCCTCAGCGCCATCCAGACGCTGATTGGCGTGGAGCCGCCCGCGCGCAAGCTGTCGGACAGTGAGATCGCCACGCTGAAGAGCGTCTACGGGGACTCCATCGACTACTCGCAGATGCGCATCAAGGAGGGCAACTCCGGCCTGTTCAGCACCACCGGGCGCGCGTTCACCCACGGCAACACCATCTACATCCCGCCGGACAACCTGCCCCTGACGCCGGACCTGCTGGTGCACGAGTCGGCGCACGTCTGGCAGCACCAGAACGGCGGCACGGACTACATGAGCGAGGCGCTCGTGGCCCAGCACATCGGGGACGGCTACGACTTCGAGAAGGGCCTGGACGCGGGCAAGGCCTGGAGCGAGCTCAACCCGGAGCAGCAGGCGGAGTTCCTCCAGCAGGCCCAGCTCGCCGGCTACTTCGCCAACCCCTCCGCCGGCTTCCACTTCAACGGCAAGGACTACACGGCGCAGATCAACGCGGCCGTCGCCCAGGTGCGGGCCGGGGAAGGGGCTCCGTAATCCATGAGGTCGCCGCGCGTCGCCAGTCTGGGGTGGGCCTGGATCCTGCTCCTGCTCCTCACCGCGTGCCGTCCGGTCCTCCAGGTGTCCCTGGTGGAGGGCGCGCGGCAGCTGCCCGCTCCCCGCTTCCAGGTGGAGGATCCGGAGCACGCGGACCGCCCCCGCTACAACACCGTCCAGGTGCTGGACCGGGCAGGGGAGATGTACTGGCAGCTGCGGGCCGAGCCGTTCGGCGACCTCGCCAGCGTGGCCTCGCTGACGTACGGCGAGGTGCCGCAGGGCTTCACCGTCCTGGACGGGCCCCGGGCACTCCAGCCCGGGGGCCGATACGCCCTGTATGTGGTGGGCAAGAACCGGGGGACGCTTCACTTCAACGTGGACGCGCAAGGCCACGTCACCGAGGTCTCCCCGTAGCACGAGCCCCTGGCCCCTCCGAGGGGGTGCGCTAGCCTGGAGCCATGTCTTCGGAGCGCAACAGGGGCCGTGTTCGCACGGTGGAGGAGTGGGTGGGCCGGCTCTCCTCACGCGATGCGGGAGCGCGTGAGGAGTCTTTGTCGGCGTTGGAAGAGCTGCTGGTGTCTGGAGCGCCGGATGCGCGGGAGCGGACCGCGCGGGCGCTGCTGGAGGAGCTGGGGCGGCCCGGAACGGCGGTCGCGGAGCCCCTGCTGTTCCTGTTGCAGCGCGGCTGGTGGCCTCCGCAGGCGGGCCTCACCGGCCTCGCCGTCCAGAGCGTGTTGACGGTGCTGGCGCGGATGGACGCGGAGTCCCCCGCGCTGGAGAACGCGGCGGGCGTGCTCGCAGGGGTGTGCCGGGTGGAGCCCTCCCAGCTCGCCGCGCTGGACGGGATGTTCCAGCACCCCCAGGCTTCGGTCCGCAGCGCCATGGCGCGCGTCGTGGGACGGCTGGGCACCGCCGCGGCGTCCGAGCTGCCCCGGCTGCTGGGGCTGCTGGAGGACGAGGAGCCCGTGGCCTTCTCCGCGCTGGAGTCCCTGGCCGCGCTGGCTCCCCTGGCCCCGGACCTCACCGCGCCCCGGCTGCTGGAGCAGGTCCGCAAGACGGAGGGCGCACGCCTCTACCTGGCGCTGGTGTCGCTGCGGGGCCTGCTGGACGAACTGCATGGGGAAGCGCGGCCCACGCCCGTGCTGCCGGACCTGGAGCCCGCGCTCCTGCGCACGCTGACCGCGCCGGAGGCGCCCATCCGCCAGGAAGCGGCGTCCCTGCTGGGGTTGAGCGGTCCCTTGTCGCCCGCCGCCATCGCGGCCCTGCGTGAGCACCTCCGGGATGAGAGCCCCCACGTCGCGGCCCGCTCGGCCGTGGCGCTGGTGCGCTCTGGTGCTCCGGCGTCGGAGGCCCTCTTCCTGCTGAAGGGCCAGCTGGGCCCGGCCGCGTCGCGCGAAATCCAGGAGGCCGCGGTGGCCGCGCTGGAGGAGGCGGACCCGGCCCAGTTGGGCCGGGCGAAGGGGATGCTGGAGACGGTGGCTCGCGACGCGGTGGGGCTGACGCGCGAGGCCCTTTACGAACTGCTGGGTCAGCTTCCCTGATCGCGGCGCGCCGTCAGCAGCCCAGGTTGTTGCCGGGGCTCACGCCGAGCAGGGCGCAGAACTGCTGGTACTTGTCGATGCGGCTCTGCACCTGGCCAGGGTTGCGGCCGTAGCACTCCAGCGACCCGTTGATGGTGCGGATGGTCTCACCGAAGCCCGCGCCGTTGACGATGGCGTTGTGCGCCGTCATGGAGCCCGCGCCATTCTGCGTGGTCCAGAACCAGAAGCCCGTGCGCCACGCGGCGTTCGCGTCCTGGGCCAGCAGGTCCGGGTTCGCCTGGAGCGGCAGGCCCAGCGCGTTGCCCGCCGCGCAGTAGTTGCCGTTCCAAGACAGCTGCATGGGACCGCGTCCGAAGTACCGCTTGCCCGGCGCGCAGCTGCAACCCGGCGGACCCCACGACGTGTCGCAGTAATCCGCCTTGTTGATCTCCTCGATGTACACGAGCCCGCCCGTCTCGTGCGACACGTTGGCCAGGAACGCGGCCACCTCGCGCTTGCGCGTGTCGGTGTCACCGGTGGTCGCCACGCTCGGGAAGGTGGCCGCGGCGGCGATGAGCGCGTCGTAGGTGTAGAAGCCGTTGCGGCTGGGGAACATGGCGTTGAACGTGTCGCGGGTGAGGATGCCCGCGAAGCCCGAGCCGCCGCCTCCACCGCCGCCGGAGACCAGGTCGAACGTCCAGCGCTGGTTGTCGCGGTCCGCGTAGAACGGGTACTGGACGATGAGGGTGCCGTTGTCCGGGGAGCCATAGGACAGGTCCATGGCCATGCCCGTGTGGCGCGGGTGGAAGCTGAACTGCGTGCCGCCCCGGTTCACGAACTGGAACTGCTGGTTGGCGCCGCCAACGTAGCTCCACTGGTGGAGGACGGCGTTCTCCGCGGTGCTGACCCCCGCGATGTCCAGGGCCTTGCCGCTGTTGACGTTGATGATCTTGAAGAACCCGTCCGACGTGGGCGAGATGTGGAACTTCTGCGCGTTGGTGCCGTTGCAGTCCCACTGCTGCACCTTCGCGCCGTCCGCCGTGCTGGACGAGGCCACGTCGATACACTTGTTCGTCCGCACCGAGCGGATGACGTAGTCGCCCTCCGTGATGGTCGACACGACGGCGGCGCTCTCCACCTGTCCGGTGGCCTCTGGAGGCGTGCCTCCCGTCTCCGGCCCTGAACAGCCGCCCAGCACGCCCACGACTCCCAGCAACGACAGACCGCGGATCATTCCCTTGTGGTTCATGACGTCCTCCGGTGGGTGCTACTCGTAGAACTTCAGGCTCCAGCCCGTGTTGCTGAGGCTGCCGCGCGTGTACGTGATGTTTCCCCACCACTGGAACGAGCCGGAGTACCAGTAGCGGCCGGACCAGAAGGGATTGGGGAAGTCCCCGTTGGGCACGCCGTGGTAGGCGAGCGGGAACCGGGGCCCCGCGGGCGGACTGGTGTTGATGTCGCCGTTGAGCAGCACGAACGTGTGGTGGCCCACGCCCTTCGCGGAGAGGGTGGGGTCCCAGCCGCTCATCATGATGTCGCGGCGCGAGCCGAAGAGGCAGCCATTGGACTTGAACCAATCCCAGACATAGGTCGGGTCGCCGTCCAGGCGCAGGCGCAGGTCCGCCAGACAGTAGTTCGTGTCCCAGCTCCCGTTGGCCGAGTACACGACGTGCAGCTGTCCGCTCGGGTCGATGATGGCCTCGGGGCCCTCGTTGACGCGCGTGGGCGGATTGACGTCGACCTTCTCCCACCACTCGCGAGGCTGGGAGATGACGAAGCGCCCGCCGGTGATGGTGGTGGGGTTGGACATGCGCGCGATGAAGAGCGTCTGTTCGCCGTTGGCGTCGCCCTCCCAGCCGGACCAGACGAACCAGCGCTGTCCCCGGTAGGTGAACGCCGTGCCGTCGATGGCCCACTTGTCGCCGGGCAGCGCCATCCGCACCGCCGCGGAGTAGCCCGTGTTGGGCGACTGCGACGTGATGGCATACATGCGGTGGCCATTGCCCGTGCCGGCCGCGAAGTAGATGACGTAGGTGCTGCCGTCCCGGACGATTTCGGGCGCCCAGACCTCGCCCAGGCCGTTGGGGTTGCCCCACACCTGCTGCCGCGCGGCCCCCGCCAGCGCGTCCACCGACGATGCCGTGCGCACGTAGAGCCGGGCGCCGTCCGACTCCGCGGAGATGTACGTGCTGTCCACCCGGAGGATGGTCGGGTCCGCGTTCTTGAGGGACAGCCGCGCCTCCTGACGGCTCGTGCCCGGCTCGTCGGCAGGGGACGCGGGCGCTTCCGGGCTCCGGGGCTCGGGCCCGCAGGCCTGGAGGGTGGCCGCAAGCGCCGGAATGAGAAGGAACTTCAGGGCACGCATCCACATCTCCTGGGAAAACTTTCTTTGTCTGAAAAACAAAGTCGCCCAGGCTCCATGCCATTGTCAGGGTCTTCCGTCAATCCGGGGAATCCGAAACGGCGGGGATTGAACGGGGATGGAAGGACTCCAGGCGCGCGGGTCCGGCGCTGGTTAGGCTGGGTCCGGTTCGTTCCCCTGTTCCCCCAGGAGGCCCCTCATGCCCAAGTCGATTGGTGGCTCCAGCTTCAAGGCGCCGTCGCTCCCGAAGTCGCCGCCGTCCAGCACCCCCAAGGCCCCGAACGCCGTCTCCACGCCTTCCACGAGCACCGCGAGCACGAGCAAGAAGCGCCCGCTGGATGCGTCGGACGCGGCGTCGTCGTCGGAGCCGAACAAGCTGGCGAAGACAGACATCAAGGACAACACGACGGAGGCCCGCCTGAAGCGGGCGAAGCTTCGCGAGGAGCGCCGTCAGTCGTCCGCGGACGCGGTGGGCTCGTCGGACGGCCGCAGCGGCTTCGTGAGCACCGCGCAGGGCTTCCAGAAGCTGGACCCGAAGACGGCCGGCAAGACGCGGGTGGAGACGCCCTTCGGCCCGGTGAACGCGAGCAAGTTCCCCACGTCCGACCCGGCCTTCAAGATCACCAGCCAGGCGAAGAAGGACTACGGCAACCAGAAGGTGGGAGACCGGTACTCGCACCTGGTGGATGCGCTGAAGGCCAGTGGCAAGAGCGACAAGGAGATCGCCACCGACCTGCTCAACAGCCTGGACGGCAAGGCTCCGCAGCACCTCACCGACAACAAGTCGAAGAACGCCGCCGCCAAGCTCACGGCCATCATGAACGTGTCCGAGCCCATGCGCGTGGGCGGCTCCGGCAAGGCGGGCCGCGCGACGCTGCGCATGGTGCAGGACGGGAAGATCAGCCTGGACGATGCCTTCAAGGGGAAGACGCCCACGTTCCCCATGGCGGTCAACCCGGAGTACATGCGCCGCACGGTCAACTACGACGACAAGAAGCTGCGCAAGCCGCCGGAGACGCCGACGCAGTTCAAGGATGTCGGCGGCTACATGTCCGACAGCAGCGGCGACGAGTCCTGAGCCGCCTCACAGGCGCTTCAAGAAGCGCTCCGTGAAGAGGTACGCATCCCCCGGCCACCGCGCGGACACGTAGCGCCCGTCTTCCACCACGAAGGCGGGCGCGTGGTCCGTCGCGGTGCCGCGCTTGGACAGGACGCGGGGCCCGCGCTCGAAGTGGCTTGCGTCCGCGAGCGCGGCGATGACCTCCTCCTCCACGTAGGCGGGGTAGGTGCGGTAGTAGCGCCCCAGCTTCCACGCGGTCAGCAGGTACGCGGAGCGCTCCATGTACTTCGGCAGGCATGTGGTGCGCGTGCCGTGGAGCACGCTCTTCCCGGTGGCGGGGTCCTGGGTGCGCGCCAGCACCAGCACGCCGTGGCAGATGGCCGCGACGGGCCGCTGGAGCGCCCAGAACGCCGCCACCTTCGCCTGGAGCGCATGGCTGCCCAGGTACTGCCGCATGCCCGGCGCGTGGCCCCCGGGCAGGAGGAGCGCGTCGAAGTCCGACGGCGTCACCGCGTCCCAGGTCAGCGGCTTCTGGAAGGCCTCCGTGAGCGTGAGGTCGCCGTAGAAGCGCCGGGGCTCTGGGTCCGCGCCCAGCTTCCCGAAGAGCACGCCGGTGAGCAGCAGCGGATCCGCGGCGGGCATGTGGCCCTTCTCCGTGGCGAACACCACCTCGTGGCCCGCGTCGGTGAGCAGGCGCCAGGGGACGGCCACCTCGGTGACGTCGAAGTCATGGTCGGGCAGCGGGACGAGGACGCGGCGGGCGGAGGCCATGCGGCCAGTCTTTCCCGGGGCCCCGGGGCTGACAAGCGGTCACCTACCTGGGCCCGGAAGGAGCACGCTCAACGTCAGGAGCCGGGGCTGCGTCCATTGGCGGACCCGCATCGAAATCGGGAGGCAGAGGCCCGCACCCGATGATGGGCTCGTTCGGGTCTGGAACCACTTCGGCGCGCACCCGCAGGGAGTGTCCCTCCTGGAGCTGGAGGTCCCCGCGCACGTACAGGTGGTAGTACTCCCGCTCGAAGCGCAGCGTGTAGCGTCCCGGCGGCAGGTTCTGGATGCGGAAGTTGCCCTGGAGGTCCGTGACCACGACCACATCCTTCCTGCGGGAGGGCGAGACCGCGGTGACGACCATGTCCGCGATGGGCTTCCGGGTGACGACGTCAACGACGGTGCCGAAGATGGCGCTGTCGGACTGGGCGCTCGTGGGGGCAGAGGCCAGCAACAAGACGAGGCACGGCAGGACGTGGATCAGGAGTTTCATCGCTCGACCTCCATACGGTAGCCCACGCCGCGCACGGTCTGGATGGAGAAGCGGGAGGCGCTGGTCCACTTGAGCTTGCGCTTCAGGCTGGAGACGAAGTTGTCCACGGTGTGTGGATCCACCACCACGTCCGTGCCCCAGACGGCGTCCAGGATTTCGTCCCGCTTGAGCGCCCGCTCGCGCTCCTTCAGGAAGAAGGCCAGCAGGTCGAACTCCTTGCGCGTCAGCTCCACCTCCGCGCCCTCGGGCGACTCCACCCGCCGCCGGTCCAGGTCCATGCTGTAGCCCGCGAAGCGCAGCAACTTCGCCGGGGAGACACCGCCACCGCGCTTCAGGTGGGCGCCCACGCGCGCGAGCAATTCGCGCAGCCGGTAGGGCTTGCCCAGGTAGTCCTGCGCGCCGGACTCGAAGCCGCGCACCACGTCCTCCTCCAGTGTGCGCGCGGTGAGCATCAGCACCGGCACGCCCAGGCCCTCCTCGCGCAGCGCGCGGCAGAGCGTGTAGCCGTCGCCATCCGGCAGCATCACGTCCAGGAGGATGAGCTGGAAGTCGCGGCGGGACAGCTGCTCGCGTGCCTCCTTCACCGTGGCGGCCTCCTCCACTGCGTAGCCGCCCTGGTGCTCCAGGTTGTCGCGCAGCGCGAGCCGCAGGTTCGGGTCGTCCTCCACGACGAGGACGGTGGGGGCGGCGGTGGTCATGCGGTGCTCCGGGCGTCAGGCCGGTACTCGGGAAGGGTCAGTTCGAAGGTGGTGCCTTCGGGGCTGGAGGCCGCCACCCGCAGCGTGCCTCCGTGCAGCCGGGCAATCTTCCGGCACAGCGCGAGCCCCAGCCCGCTGCCGGGCACCTCGCGGCCGTCACGGCCAGACAGCCGGTAGAACTCGCCGAAGACGCGCTCCCACTCGGCCTGTGGGATGCCGGTGCCGTTGTCCGTGAAGTGCACGCGCCCTCCGGACAGCGTCTGGATGCGCAGGCGCACGGGGCTGCGCGTGTTGTACGCGCACGCGTTGCGCGCCAGGTTCGCCAAGAGGAGGCGCAGCAACTGCGCGTCCGCGTTCAGCTCGCGCGCGTCCACGTCCGCGGTCAGCTCCACCGGCACCGGCGCGCCGGACTCCAGGTCCCGGCGCAGGTTGGAGACCAGCTCGTCCAGCCGCACGGGCGCGAGCTTCGGCACCCAGCGCCCCTTGTCGATGCGGTTGAAGGACAGCAGGTTCTCCACGAGGAAGCCCAGCCCGTCCGCCTCGCGGATGATGCGCGCGGGGTAGTCCTTCGCGTCCGCGCCCTCCGCGACCCGCCACTCCAGCGTCTCCGCGAGCAGGCGGATGGATGCCAGCGGCGTGCGCAGTTCGTGCGACACCGTGGCCACGAAGTCGCTCTTCAGCTCCAGGAAGCGGTACTTGCGCTGCTGCGCCACGAAGGCCAGCGCCGCGATGATGATCGCCAGCGCCGCGCACAGGGCCAGCATCAGCGTCTTGAGCTGGTAGCGGCTCTCCAGCGCTTCTTCTCCCCGCGCCCACGCGGACGACTCCACCGCCACCGGCAGCGACGCGAGTGGCAGCACCGGCGCGTCCCCCGGCAGGGCCACGCGCCCGTCCGCCTCCAGCAGGCCGCGCTCGCGCATCTCGCGGGTGAGCCCCGTCAGGAGCCCGGGCAGGTCCAGCGCCAGCCCGCGCACGTCGCTTCCCTGAAGCGGCTCCAGGTACCAGCCGGACCGCGCCAGCACCGGCTCCAGGACCTCCTCGGGAAGCGGCAGCGGTGACGTGGCCAGCTCGCGCGCTCGCGTTTCGAAGTCCGCCACCGGCACACCCACGCGCGTGGAGAGCGCCGCCACCTTCGCGCGCAGGAATTCGAAGTCCTCCTGTGTGAAGCGCGAGCGCTTGAGAAGCAGCAGCCGCTGCAATCCCTCCAGCCGTCCGCCGCCCTGCCCATCCACGAGCCCATTGCGCACCAGGGCCTGCATCAGGTCCGGCACCACGTCGCCCCGCGCCGCCACGTCCTCCAGCACCACCAGCAGCGACGGCAGGTCGCGCGTGGACGCGAGCACGAAGCGGGAGCGGTGCTGGAGCAGCGCCATCAGCGACAGCAGCGTGGCCTTCCGGTCCTTCGCCGCCAGGGACTGCTCCACCAGGGCCATGCGCTCCAGCCGCTCGTTCCACGGGCCCTCGTCCTCGTCCGCGACCTCCGTGCCCGCGCGGAGCCTCGCGTAGCGCTCCTTCGCGGGCGCGTCCCCGGCCGTGTCGAAGAGGGCCAGCCGGGGCAGGACCTGCTCCCCCTGTTCCCGCAGGTACAGCCCCGGCGCGGCCAACAGCGGATCCTCCTTCGCCGCCGCCAGCGTGGAGCGCGCGCCGTCCAGGCCTTCGCGCAAGGCCTGTCCCAGCGACGCTCGGGCGTACTGCTCCAGGGCCTCGCGCCGGGAGCGGAGCGAGGCCCGCGCATCCTCGCGTTCGGCGGCGAAGATGCGGTGGAGATAGCCCAGGCCGACCCCGAGCCCGGCGAGGCCGAGCACGAGGGCGACGAGGGTGGGCAGCAGCCTGCGCGGCATCCGGATGGGCCTTACTTGATGGTGGGGACGCGGTCGGCGTCCATGGTGCGCACCGGCGAGATGGACTCGAAGCGGTCCTCGCGGCGGTCCAGCTTCTTCGCCAGCCGGATGAGCTCACCCAGCTCCACCACGTCCTGACGGGTCTTCAGCGGCGTGCCCAGCTCCTCCCACAGCGACACGAGCGCGTCGTAGGTGAGCGGGCGCGCCCAGTAGGAACCGCGCAGCTTCTCCGCGAAGGCGGCGGCGACGTAGGACAGGCGGGTGGGGGACGCGGCCTTTTCATAGGCCGGACGCAGGAGCGTCACGGGCATGGCCTTCTCGATGAGACGGGAGCTGCCGCCCTCCGGGGCCTTGTAGCGGATGCGCAGCGTGCCGAAGTTCGTCTGCGACGGGTCGAGCAGCTTCACCTCGTAGAGGGCGGTGACGGCGTGGCCCGCGCCCACTTCTCCCGCGTCCACGCGGTCATCGTTGAACTGCTGCTTGGTGAGCAGCCGGTTCTCGTAGCCGATGAGGCGGTAGCGGGACACCGTCTTGCGGTCGAACTCCACCTGGAGCTTCACGTCCTTGGCCACCACCTGGAGCGTGCCGGTGAGGTTCTGCACGAAGATGCGGCGGGCCTCCTCCAGCTTGTCCACGTAGGAGTAGTTGCCTTCACCCACCTGGGCCAGCCGCTCCATCAGCACGTCGTTGTAGTTGCCCATGCCGAAGCCCACGGTGGACAGGGTGATGCCCGCCGCCGCCTGCTCCTTCACGCGCGCCCAGATGCCGTCCGCCTCGGTGATGCCGTTGTTCGCCACGCCATCCGAGCAGAGGATGATGCGGTTGATGCCGCCCTTCAGCAGGTGGCTCGCGGCCAGCGCGTAGCCCAGCTCCATGCCGGCCTGCGCGTTGGTGGACCCCTCCGAGTGGAGGCTGTCGATGGCGCCCAGGATGTCGGCCTTCTGCGTGGCGTTGGTGGGGGGGAGCACCTGACGGGCCTCGCTGCCGTAGACGACGATGGACACCCAATCCCGCTCATCCAGCGCGTCCACCAGCAGGCGCAGCGACCGCTTCACCAGGCCCAGCCGGTTCTCCATGTTCATGGAGCCGGACACGTCGATGACGAAGACCAGGTGCCCCGGCTTGCGCTGGGCGCGGCTCACGTCTCGCGCCTTCACGCCGATGTGCACCACCTGGTAGCCCTTGCGGGCGGGGGAGGGGAAGCCCTCCACGTTCACGCTGAAGGGCGCGTCCGGGGCGTTGGCGTAACCGTAGTCGAAGGTGTTGACGAACTCCTCCACGCGCACGGCCTGCTCATCCGGAAGCGCGCCGCGCTCCAGGTAGGCGCGCGTCAGCGAGTACGACGCCGTGTCGGTGTCCACGGAGAAGGTGGAGAAGCGCTCCTCCTCGGTGTCCACGGTGGGGTTCACGCCGTAGCCCTTGAAGTACATGTCGAAGAAGCGCTGGCCCTTGGGGGCCACGGTGCGCTCCGGCGCGGGAACCGCCGAGGGCGTGGGCGCGCGGTACACCGTCTGTGGCGTGCCGTCCGGGACGACGACGTGCATGTACGGCAGGGCCCAGGACGGCGCGCGCTGGCGGTCCGAACCGTTGACGCCGTAGGCAGGGGCATCCGCGCTCAGCCCATCGACGACGTAGCCTCCTCCTGGCGTGGACGTGCCGATGCCGACACCGGAGGAGTCAGAGGTGTTCGACGGCGGGCCCTCCGCGAGTGACTCGAAGTTGCGCGCCGCACCGCCCTTGCCCACCGGGCGTGCCACCGCGATGCGCCGGATGAACTCCTGGTCCACGTTCACGCCATGATTCGACGAGCCCACGTCGATGGTGGGAGGAGCGCCAACGATGCTGTCTGTCGACGAGAAGTTCTCGGGGAGCATCGCCACGTTCACGCGGATGGTGCGGTTGAGGAGCAGCTGGACTTCCGGGCGGGTGAACGGCTTGAACGACTCCATTTCGAACCGCAGGGTGTATGTGCCCGGGGGAAGCTGGGGGATGCGGTAGTTCCCCTGGGCGTCCGTGACGACCGTCTGTTCACCCTGCAGGCTCGGCGAGGTCGCGGTGACAACCACATCCTGCACGGGCTTGTTGGTGCTGGCGTCAATCACCGTGCCGATGATGACACCCTTGCCGATGGTGCCCGCGTCCAGCTGGGCCAGGACGGGCTCGGAGGACATCATCAGGAGCAGCGGCAGGGTGCTTCTCAGGAGGGACTTCAGCATGGACCACCTCACGCGCATCAGGGTGGAGCCATCATCCAGATGCGCCCCGCATCGAACCGCATGGGGGGCTCGTCTCCTCATCATGGTTTCATCATGACGGGAAATCGTGCTGGGGGCCGGGTGTCTGATTAGAAAGGCCGTCCATGACCGCACTGGACACCCTCTTTCCCACCGAAGAGCAGATTCCTCCCGGAGTGCGCCTGCCCGCGTATCTGGAGCAGCGCGAGTACCTCGTGGGAGGCGAGCTGCGCACCTGGGCAGGCGAGCTCAACCCTGTGGCCAGCCCCGTGTTCGTCCGGACCCCCGAAGGGTTGAAGCAGAAGGTGATTGGCGCGACGCCGCTGCTCACCTCGCGCGAGTCCCTGGACGCGCTCGCGGCGGCGGTGAAGGCCTATGACTCCGGCCGGGGCGTCTGGCCCTCCCTCAAGGTCGCCGAGCGCATCGAGCACGTGGAGCGCTTCCTCATCGCCATGCGGGCCCAGCGCACCGCCGTAGTGAACCTGCTCATGTGGGAGATTGGCAAGACGCAGCCGGACTCGGAGAAGGAGTTCGACCGCACGGTGGACCTCATCGTGGAGACCATCCGCGCGCTGAAGGAGCTGGACCGCACCTCGTCCCGCTTCGTCCAGGACCAGGGCATCATGGCGCAGATCCGCCGCGCGCCCATGGGCGTGGCCCTGTGCATGGGGCCCTACAACTACCCGCTGAACGAAACCTTCAGCACGCTCTTCCCCGCGCTGCTGATGGGCAACACCGTGGTGTTCAAGCCGGCGAAGTTCGGCGTGCTGCTGGTGCGTCCGCTACTGGAGGCGTTCCGCGACTGCTTCCCGCCCGGCGTCATCAACATCATCTACGGCCGCGGCCGGGAGACGGTGGGCGCGCTGATGGAGAGCGGGCAGGTGGACCTGTTCGCCTTCATCGGCACCAACAAGGGCGCCAGCGAGCTGAAGCGGATGCACCCCCGGCCGCACCGCCTCAAGTCCGTGCTGGGCCTGGACGCGAAGAACCCTGCCATCATCCTGGAGGACGCGGACCTGGATAACGCGGTGAAGGAGTGCATCACCGGCACGCTGTCCTTCAACGGCCAGCGGTGCACGGCGCTCAAGCTGCTGGTGGTGCACCGGAACATCGTGGACGCGTTCCTCGCGAAGTTCACCGCCGCCGTGGACAAGCTCAAGCCCGGCATGCCCTGGGACCCGGGCGTCGCCGTCACGCCGCTGCCGGAGCCGGGCAAGGGGACGTACCTGCAAGGCCTGGTGGACGACGCCGTGGCCAAGGGCGCCCGCGTGGTGAACCAGACAGGCGGGCAGGGGGCGCGGTCGTTCTATTCACCCACGGTGGTGTACCCGGTGACGAAGGACATGCGGCTGGCCACCGAGGAGCAGTTCGGCCCGGTGGTGCCGGTGATGGTCTTCGACGACGACGCGGAGGCCGTGCGGCTGGTGGTGGAGTCGCAGTTCGGTCAGCAGCTGAGCCTGTTCGGGAAGGACTCGGCGCGCGTCGGCCGGTTCATCGACGCGTTCTCCAACCAGGTGGGCCGCATCAACCTCAACTGCCAGTGCCAGCGCGGGCCGGACACGTTCCCGTTCAACGGGCGCAAGGACTCCGCGGAAGGGACGCTGTCCGTGGCGGACGCGCTGCGGGTGTTCTCCATCCGCACGCTGGTGGCGACGAAGACGACGCCGGACAACACCACGCTCGTCCAATCCATCCTGACCCGCAGAGAGTCGGATTTCCTCACCACGGATTTCCTCTTCTAGTCCGGCCTTGGCCCCGGGTGCTAAGCCTGGGGCCATCCCATGGCGCCGCGCACGACGACCCTCGAATTGCACAAGGAAGAGATGAAGTTCTCCGCGGGGCACTTCACCATCTTCTCCGCCACGCACCGCGAGAACCTGCATGGGCACAACTTCTCCGTCTACGTCGCGCTGACGGGGGAGGTGTCCGACGATGGCCTGCTCTCGGACTACGGTCCGCTCAAGCAGGCCATCATCGCCCGCTGCAAGGCGTGGAACGAGACCTTCTTCCTCCCCAGCCGCTCCAAGCACCTGCGGCTGGAGCGGGACGCGCAGGGCAACCACGTGGCGCACTTCAACGGTGAGGAGCTGCGCTTCCTCGCGCGCGACGTGACGGTGCTGCCGGTGGCCAACGTGTCGCTGGAGGAGCTGGCGCGCGTCTTCGGCGAGGAGCTGGTGGGCGACGGCAGCGGCATGGCCCGCGACCACGTCACGCAGCTGGTGGTGAAGTGCGCGTCAGGCCCGGGCCAGTGGGCCTCCTGGGAGTGGAAGCGCGATGCCTGATCAGGTCCTCATCACCGGTGCCAGCCGTGGCATCGGGCGGGCGGCGGCGGAGCGCTTCCGCAAGGAGGGCTGGCGCGTCATCAACGTGTCGCGCAGCCCGTGCACCGTGCCGGACGTCGTCAACGTACGGGTGGACCTGGCCGAGCCGGGCTGGGAGCCCGCCGTCGAAGAAGCGCTCCGTGACGGCGCCAGCCAGGGACGCCTGTGCGTCGTGCACAACGCCGCCCTGTACGAGCGCGACGACGCGCTGACCATGGACGCGGACCACCTGCGCCGCGTGCTGGAGGTCAACGTCGTGGCCCCGCTGGTGCTCAACCGCCTGGCGCGGCCGCTGCTCACGGACGGCTCGTCCCTGCTCTACGTGTCGTCCACGCTGGGGGAGAAGGCCGTGAAGGGCGTGGCGTCCTACGTGACGACCAAGCACGCGCTCATCGGGATGATGCGGGCCACCTGCCAGGACCTGGCGGGGACCCGGGTCCACACCGCCTGCGTCTGCCCGGGCTTCACGGACACGGAGATGCTCCGCGAGCACATGGGCGCGGACCCCGCCGTCCGGGCGAGCGTGGCGGGGATGACCACGTTCGGGCGGCTCATCACGCCGGAGGAGATCGCCGGCGTGCTCTACACCTGCGCCACCACCCCCGTCCTGAATGGCGCGGTCATCCACGCCAACCTGGGACAGGTGGAGCGCTGAAGCGGCTTCAGCCCTCCGCGGCGTAGACGGTGCACGAAGACGTGCAGGTCTCCGCGACGCGGATGCGCGCGACGGTGGTGCCCGGCACGTTGACGCGCTCGAAGAGCCACGCGGCCAGCAGCTCGCTCGTGGGGTTCTCCAGGCCGGGGACGTCGTTGAGCAGCCGGTGGTCCAGCTGGGCGTGGAACGGCTGCCACGCGGCGTTCAGCTCCGCGAAGTCGACAATCCACCCGAAGTGGGGGTGCACGGGGCCGCGGAGGGTGATTTCGATGCGGTAGCTGTGGCCGTGCACCCGCGAGCACTTGTGCCCCTCGGGAACGTTGGGCAGGCGGTGCGCGGCCTCGAAGGTGAACTCCTTCGAGATTTCGGTGACGAGGGTGGGCTTCTTCACGGGAACGGCCTCCATTCGGCGGCCTTGTATCCGCGTTCCCCCCCTCCGTCCACGGGGGGTCGTATCAGGGGCCGGGCAGTCAGACGCCGAGTGCGGCTCCCAGCCGTGCGAGCACCCCCGGCCAGCCCGGCTTCATCCCTTCGAAGGCGCGGCGGGTTACCTCCGGGCGACGCGCGGCTGCGCGCTGGGCGCGCGCTGCTCCCGGCGGACGGGGAGCCGGAGCAGCTGGGCGTAGCGCGCGAGCCGGTCCTCGAAGCGCCGGGCATCACGGCCCCAGTGCACGACGACGTTGCGCTCGGGGTCCTTCCGGTGCGACAGCGCGATGCCGTACTCGTCCTGCGCGCCAATCCAGTCCGGGTGGTGGCGCCGCTCGCAGTCGAGGCCGGCGTAGTGGGCCAGGGGCTCGTTCCAGGTGAAGGCTCGCAGGGCCCCGGCGCCGCGCAGCGACACCTCCGAGGCCGTCACCACCACCTCCAGCCGGGTGCTCAGGCACCGCACGATGAGCGTCCCGGTCACGAACAGGCCCAGGACGCCCACCAGCGGCAACATCCATTGCTCGCGCAGCAGGGCCAGGGACAGGCCCTGGTCCAGTGCGTAGGCCACGGGGAGCACGACCAGCAGCACGAACCCGAGCAGCGGCCACACCACCTGCCCGACCAGCGGGCGGGTGCTGAAGCGCAGCGGGAGGTCGCCCCCCATGTCCATCTTCTGGGGAATCGGTGAGAGCACTTCGAAGAAGGACATGGGCCAGGCGTCTCGGGGCGTGCGGGCGATGTATGCCTTTGCCTCAAGCTCAACATGGCGGTGGACGTGCTGTCCACGTCTTGCCGGGTAGTCCTGGAGTCGCCGGACGGGCCGCGCGCCTTAGCGGGAGTGCTGCTTGAAGAAGTCCCACATGATGGTGGTTCCGTCGGGACCCGCGGGGTCCGCGAACGGGAAGGCGCCGTCACCACCGGGCCACGCGTGACCCATGCCCTGGATTTCGATGTGCTGGACCAGGAGCACGCCGTTGGAGACGTAGTCCCTCACGGTGTACTTGCGGCCTCCCGGCGACACCGCGGTCGTCACCCGGGCCGGGGTGTTGGACACGCTGTTGTTGTTCGAGCCGTCGTCGCCGTAGTCGTTCGTCTGGACGAACTGGCGCGCGGTCTGCTGGCCGTTGACGGGATTGACGACGTCGTCGGACGTGCCGTGGACCACGAGCACCGGCACGTTCCGGCGCGGCTTGCCTGAGCACGCCCACGCGTCATAGCCGCGGTCATCCGGTGAATAGATGCTGCCGAAGGTCATGGCGTAGAGGCTGCCGGACGCCGTGGTGGCCGCCTTGTACATGGCGCCCGCGCCCACCATCCCCGCGGTGAACACATCCGAGTAGCAGGCCATCAGGATGCTGGTCATCACCGCGCCCGCGGAGACGCCGCCCAGGTAGACGCGGCGCGAGTCCACCGCGTAGTGGCCCTTCACCCAGTCCACCATGCCCACGACGATGGACGGCTCGCCAATGCCTCGCTCCTGGTTGGAGGAGAACATGAAGTTCCAGCACTGGGTGCCGTTCGCGAACATCGCCTGGTTGGGATAGAGCACCAGGAACCGCTCCGCGTCCGCCTTCGCGTTCAGCCGCGACAGGCCCGCGAACTGGTCCGGGTTCTGAAGACAGCCATGCAGCCCGACGACGAGCGGGAGCGGCTCACCGGGCTGGTAGCCGGTGGGGACCCAGAGCTGGAAGCTCCGGGTGCCCCAGACGTTCGAATAGACGCCGTGGACCCACTCGCCCGCCCGGGCCTGCGTGGCCCCCAGCACCGCGAACAGCGCGCACAGCCCCACCGCCATGCGAGACATGGCCTGGACCTTCCGAGTCACCGACATGTGTCTGCCTCCTGCTTCAGCCAGGACGCGTCATGCGCCCGGGTGACTCGACCTCCCGGAGGAACCTCTCCACCACGTCGGCGACCTGTCCGGGTTGATCCACGGGCGCGGCATGCCCGGAATCCGTCAGCACATGGAGCCACGCGTCCTTGAGCTGGCCCGCGTAGGCCTGCTTCGTGGACAGCGGCGTGTAGTCCCGTTCGGAGTGCAGCACGAGCACGGGACAGGTGATGTCCTTCAGCCGGTCCTGGACGCTCCATCCGGCCAACCCCCGCGTCGCGCGCAGGTAGACGTCCGGTGCGTTGGCGCCCAGGGATTCAATGGCCCGCTGTCGCAGGTCCTCCTGCTCCGGCTTGGGGAACAGCTTTGGGGCGATGCGCTTCGCCAGCGCGCGGGGCCCCAGCAGCCGCAGCACAAAGAAGCGCGCCGCGAACTCCAGCTTCCGGCGCAGCGTGCGAGCCACCATGTCCGGCCCGCTGTTGACCACGGTCAGGCTGCGCACCAGGTCCGGCCGGTCCACCGCCAGCTGGAAGCCCATCATCCCGCCCATGGACAGCCCGACGACGTGCACCTGGGACAGCCCCAGCCCGTCGCACAGCGCCGCGATGTCGCGGGCGAAGAGGGCCACGCCGTAGGCGCCCGCCGGCTTGCCGCTCTGGCCGTGGCCCCGCGCGTCCGGAATGAACACGCGGTGGTGCGCCGACAGCCGGGGCGCCACCAGGTCCCAGTCGCTGCCCGAAGACCCCAGCCCGTGGAGCAGCAGCACGGGCGCCCCGTCGCCGGACTGCTGGAAGTGCAGGGTGACGCCGTCGGGAAGGGAGAACGTGGGCATCGTCGGGTGAACGACCGTTCAGAGGGGGTTTGGACTACGCTTCCAATGCAGGTGGAACCGTAGCTGAACGACCGTTCGTTTTTCAAGGTGGCCCCCATGGCGTCCTCCTCCCCGTCCCGTCTTCGCTCGCGCAAGGCGGTCCTTCCGGCCTCGGCGTCGGCCGACGGCACGCGCCGCCGCATCCTGGAGACAGCGCTCCAGCTCTTCGCGAGCCGGGGCTTCCACGACGCGTCCATCCGGGACCTGGCCAAGGAGCTGGAGCTGCGGCCCAGCGCGCTCTACGCGCACTTCGCCTCCAAGGAGCACGTGCTCGCGGAGCTGGTGCGCCTGGGGCATGAGGCGCACCACGAGGGGCTTCGCACGGCGCTGCTCGGCGCGGGCGCGAAGCCGGTGGAGCAGCTCCGGGCCCTGGTCCGGGCGCACACGCAGCTGCACGCGAACCATCCGCAGCTGGCAGTGGTGGTGAACGACGAAATCCACGCGCTGCCGCCGGAGCTGGCCGCGCCTTCGCTGGCGCTGCGGGAGCAGTCGTCGGCGCTGCTGCTCGCGGTCATCGAGCGGGGCCGCTCACAGGGCGTGTTCTCCGTGCCGCACGCGGGCGTGGTCGCGGCGGCCATCTCCGCCATGGGGCTGCGGCTGCCCTACTGGTTCGAACCCACGCCCGCGCTCGACGTGGACGCGCTGGCGGACCTGCACGCGGAGCTGGCGCTGCGCATGCTGGGGGTCAAGGCCGGGAAGTAGGGGGCAGGGCCGGGTGGAGCTGGCGGCGGTACGCGGCGGGCGTGCTGCCCACGTGCCGCTTGAAGGCCTTCCCGAAGGCGCTGTCCGTTTCGTAGCCCACGGCCTCCGCGATGGCGGTCAGGGACGCATCGCTCTCCGTCATCAGCCGCGTGGCGGTGTGCATGCGCCACTGCGTCAGGTACGTGAGGGGGCTCTCGCCGATGACGTGCTGGAAGCGCGCCGCGAAGGTCGACCGCGACATGCCAGCGAGCTTCGCCATGGCCTCCACCGTCCACGGGTGCTGGGGGCGTTCGTGCAATTGCTGAAGGACGCGGCCCAGCTGCGGATCCTCCAGCGCCCGGAGCCAGCCGCCCTTTCCGGCGGGGAAGGCTTCGACGTGCATGCGCAGCGCGTGGATGAACAGGACGTCGGCGAGCCGGGTGGCGACGAGCTCGTGTCCGGGGCGCCCGGCTTCCATCTCCGCGGCGACGAGCTGGATGACGGACTCCACCTGGCGCGTGGAGCCGGTTCCGTCGCTCCGGACGTGCAGCACCCGGGGCAGGCCCGCGAGGAGCCGGTCGAGCCACGCCCCCGCGAATCCGAAGCTGAAGGAGACGAGCGTCGTCTGGAGCCCGTCCCCACCGTGGCGCAGGACGCCGCCGCATTGGGCTCCGGTCTCCTCGTAGAGCTCCGGCAGGGGGCGCGTGCGCGTCCGGGGTGAGTCGCGCAGGGAGTGGGGCGCGCTGCCCAGGATGAAGACCCAGTCGCCCGCCGCGAGCGCGATGCGCTGGCCTTCCACCTCCAGCCAGCAGCCGCCACGAGACACCGCGTGGAAGAAGCCCGGGTGCCCCAGGTCGAGCTTGATGCCCCACGGCGCGCCCAGCTCCAGCCGGCCGTACACCTCTGTCTTCAATCTCAGGCTGCGAAGCGAATCCGCCAGGACGTCCATCTTGAGCGCTCCCTCCGGACGATTGGACGAGAAACACGGAGCTTCGCACATGGAACGTCCAGCGTCGCGGGACTACCCATCGCCCTGGAGAAAGGACGCTTCCATGACCCAGACATCGACACAGACACGCATGCGGATGTTCCACCTGCTTCGGGCCGGAGGGGCCGCGGCGGTCCTCGTCGTGTGCCTCGCGACCCTCGCCGTGCTCACCGCGCCGCACGTCCGGGGCATCGGGTTCTTCCTGGCGCTTCGCTTCGCGGTCGTCGCGCCCGCGTGCCTGCTCGTCTCCGTCACGGCGGCCTTCCTGTATCCCTTGCTCGTGGCGCGGTCTTCGCGTCCCCGGCTCACGCTGGCGGCGGTGCTCGTCGGGCTCGCGCTGTGTGTGATGGGCGGGATGGCCGTGTGGGGACCTGAAGGCCTGGCGGTCGCGGCGGCGCCCGCGCTGCTCGGTGTCGCTGTCGTGGTGTCCTGGCTCGTCCCTCGCTTCGTGGACAGTTCCCGGCGCTCACGCGTGGGCACCGTCGCGCTCCTGGCGCTGGGCGTGCTGGAGACCGTGGGCGTCGTCCGGGCGGTGTCGAGCGAACGCGCCTCCCCGGTGCGCGAACTGGCCGGCGCAGGCTCCAGGTTCGTCACGCTGCCGAGCGGCGCGCGCGTCCACTACGTGGAGGAAGGGCAGGGGGAGACGCTCCTCTTCCTGCACGGCAATCCCGCCTGGTCCTACCAGTGGCGCGAGCTGATCCGCGGGCTGCGCGGTTCGTACCGCTGCATCGCGCTCGACTATCCGGGCTTCGGTCTGTCCGAGGCACCGGCGGGCTTTGGCTTCACGCCCCGGGAGGAGAGCCTCGTCGTGGAGGAGTTCGTCGAGCAGCTCCAGCTGCGGGACGTGACGCTGGTCATGCAGGACTGGGGTGGCCCGATTGGACTGGGCTTCGCGGGGCGCCGGCCGGAGCTCGTGAAGCGCGTGGTGCTGGGCAGCACCTGGGCCTGGCCCACGAGCACGCGCGAGCCGCGCGGCATCTTCTCCGTCATCGCGGGTGGGCCCGTGGGCGAGTTCCTCCAGCTGAACTTCAACGGCTTCGCGTCCTTCGGCCTCCAGAACGGCGTGGTCCGCCAGCTGCCCTCCGGCGTGCTGGAGACCTATCTCCGGCCCTTCGTCCCCCTGGAGCGCCGGGGCATCGCGGCCTTCTACCCGGGGCAGATCACCGCCGCGACGGCGTACTTCCAGGAGGTCGAAGCGGCCCTGCCGCGTCTGGCCGACAAGGAAGCCCTCCTCTTCTGGGCGCACCTGGACCAGGGCTTCCCCAGGAGCGACACCGAGCGCTTCGAGAAGGCCTTCCCGAAGCACCGGACGGTCGGGCTTCCCAACGCCAACCACTTCTTCTTCGAGGACACGGCGGAGCAGGTGGTCGCGGAGGTTCGCGCCTTCATGCGGCCCTGAACGCCGGGGAGCACCAGGGCGGTCATGGGCGGCTGGCGCAAGCATTGCTAAATGTCGCCACGCCGGCCGGGCAGGGTGCCCGGCCGTGGCTCCATGGCCGCGATGCTCCCCGAACCTTCCCTCCCGCCCGCGGCACCCGGCCCACGGCGCGGCTTCCTGGCCACCGCCGTCCTCACGGTGCTGTGCCTGCCGCTGTCCGTGGCCCCGCAGGTGACGCCGGTGTCGCCGCCGCCCCGCATGGTCCTCTGGGCCTGGGAGCGGCCGGAGGACCTGCGCTTCCTGGAGGGCCGCGCGGTGGACGTCGCCTTCCTGCTCGCGACGCTCGACCTTGCCGACGGGGACGTCCACGTGCTGCACCGCCGGCAGCCGCTCCGCGTTCCCCCGGGCACCGCGTTGATTGCCACCGTGCGGTTGCAGATGCTCCCGGGCGGTTCGCTCGCGCGCTTCACTCCCGAACGCCTGGAGGCCCTGGCCGGGCTGCTGGACTCGCTTGCGCGCCGCCGCGCTGACGTGACCGCGCTGCAGCTGGACTTCGATGCCCGCGCATCGGAATACGACGCCTACGTCGACCTGCTCCAGCGGCTGCGCGCGCGCCTGCCTCCGGGGATGCCGCTGTCCATCACGGGGCTCGCGTCATGGTGCGTGCCCGGAAGCTGGATTGCCCGGGCGCCCGTGGAGGAAGTGGTGCCGCAGCTCTTCCGCATGGGCCCGGACGGGCCGGTCTGGCGTGCGCGGTTCGCGCGCGGCCTGCCCCGCCCGTGCGCGGGCAGCATGGGCCTGGCGATGGACGAGTGGCAGCCCGTGCCTCCCGGCGTTTCGACCCTCTACCTCTTCAACCCCCGGCCGTGGACGCCCGACGCGTTCGCTCGCGCCGTGGCGGAGACCCAGTCATGAAGAACGCAAGAACAGTCCTGGGGCTCGTGGGCCTCGCGGTCCTGCTGCCTCCCGTCATCGCCGACGCCTGCGGGCCCGATTTCGGACCCGATCCCCGCTTCCACATCGTCGACAATCCCGACCGGCCCTTCGATAGCTACTCCGCCGGGCGCCTGGGCGTCCTCCGCCGCACGCTCGACCTGCCCTACCTCGCCTTCGCCTGGCGCTCGATGATGGGCATCCCCACCACGGCGGATGAACAGAAGCACCTGGTGGCGGGATGGGGGGACGCGGAGGGCCGCTATGGACCTGACCCGTGGTGGGCCAGCAATCAATGGACCGCCGTCCGGCAGGAGGTCGTGCCCGCCGGGGACCTGCGGCAGCTGGACTCCATCCGGCTCGCGGATCAATCCAGCGCTTCCTACATCCACGGTGATGCCTTCCTGCACGCCGCCGTCACGGCCCGCGCGCTCGCGAAGGAGTGGAAGCGGCGCCCGGCGTTGCTGACGGAGTGGGTGGGCAACCAGGACACCGTCCTGGGCGGGGGCTGTGCCCTGTCCATGCCGGCGCCGGGCATCGAGGAGTCGCTGACGCCGCGAGAGAAGGCCCGCCGTCAGGCCGAGCGCGACTACCAGGCGGCGGCCATGCACCTGTACTGCGGGAAGTACGACGCGGCGGCGGAGGGCTTCCAGGCCCTGGCCAACACCGCGGACTCCCCCTACCGGACACTCGCCGCGTACCTCGTGGCGCGCACCCGCGTGCGCGAGGCGATGTTCGGGATGCCCGAGGGTGAAGGGTACCCGGAGAGGGTGGACGCCACCGTGCTGGCGCGCTTCACACGGGCGGAAGAGGCCATCCAGAAGGTGCTCGCGGATCCGAAGCTGCGCGAGGTGCACGGTCCCACGCGGCGCCTGCTGTCCATCGTGCGCTGGCGCCTGTCGCCGGAGACCTGGCGGTGCGAGCTGTTCTCGCGGGTGCTGGAGAAGGGGACGGGCTCCGGGCTGGAGTCGGATCTGGCTGGCATCTCGTTCACGCTCGACGCGGACGGCAACGCCGTCACCTGCCCGGGGTTGAAGCCTCGGGCGGCGGAGCTCTCCGCGTGGCTCCAGCTCATGTCCACCCGTCCCCCCGACGAGGCCGGCATCCCGGAGGCGCCATGGCCTGCGAAGGCCTTCGGGACCGCGGTGGCCCGCTGGAAGAAGAGCGCGCACCTGCCCTGGCTCGTGCTCGCGCTGCTGTCGGCCCGCGCGGACGCGCCGGAGGTGCCCGAGCTGCTCGCGGACGCGGAGAAGGTGCCGGTGGAGTCCCCCGCGGGCCTGACGCTCGCGTGGCACTCCGTGCAGTTGCTGCGGGAGCGTGGCGCGCTGACGGAGGCCCGGGCGCGGCTGGACGCCATCCCGGTGGCGCTGGTGCGCGACCTGCCGTCCGCGGACAACTTCCTGCGCGAGGAACGGCTGCACCTGGCGAACAGCTGGGACGAGGCGCTGCGCAACGCGGCCCAGCTCGTGGTCGACGAGGACGGTGCGTCCTCCCATCAGGACTGGAATGCCCAGACGCCCGAAACCGTGGCGATGGGGCTCAGCCCCATATGGGCGTCCTTTCTGGAATCCCATGTCCCCACGCGCCGGATGCGTGAGTGGGTCGCGCTCCCCGGACTGAGTCCCGCGCTGCGCCGGCAGTTGTCGTGGGCCGTGTTCGCCCGCGCCGCCGTGGTGGGGGACGACGAGACCCTCAAGGCCCAGGCGGCCACGCTCGCGGAGGCGGAGCCCAAGGCGCGCGCGGAGCTCCTGGCTGTCGTGGGACGGCCCACGGTGGAGGAGCGCCTCTTCGACGCGCGGCTGCTGCTCATGGGGCTGCCCGTTGTCTCCGCGAGGCTGGAGCCCAACCGGGACCGGCTGGCGAACGTCTCACCGCAGCTGGACCTGACCGAGGACCTGAGCTGGTTCCGGAACGGGTGGTGCGTGCCGGGGACGAAGAACCTTGAGGCGCCGCCGGGAACGCCGGGGCCGCTGCCGTTCGCGAGCCCGGAGGAGCGGGCGGACGCCGCCAGCGAGTGGAAGGCCCTCAACGAGGCGGGCTCCTCCGTGGCCTTCTTCTCCCGCGTGGCGCTGGACTGGGCGAAGGCGCACCCGGCGGATCCGCGCTCGCCCATCGCGCTGTTCCGCGCGGTCCGGTCCAGCAAGCGGGGCTGCGGCCAGAACACCCCGGAGGCGAAGAAGGCCTTCGCCTGGCTCCACAAGCAATACGGCAAGACGGAGTGGGCGCGCCGCTCGCCATACGTCTACTGACGGGCGGCCCTCCGGCCTACGATGCCGCCGGCATGACGACGCCGCGAACGCGAGGACGGGCAGGGCTCCCCACGGTGGTGGGGCTGCTGGCGCTCGTCGCGTTCGTCTACTGGCCGGTCTTCACCGGGCACCTGCTCGCGGGCCGGGACCTGTTCCGCATCTTCTTCCCGGACTCGGCCTTCCTGCTGGAGTCGCTGCACGCTGGCGAGGTGCCCCTGTGGAACCCGTACCTGCGCCTGGGGCAGCCGTTCGCGGCGACCCTCTACTCGCAGGTGTACTACCCGCCGCGCTGGGCCGCCGTGCTGCTCACGGGGCCCATCGTGTCCATGACGGTGATGCAGCTGGGGCACGTCGTGCTCGCGGCGGTGGGCGTGTTCCTGCTGTGCCGGAGGCTGCGCGTGTCCTGGCCCGCGGCCGCCGTCGCGGGCGCCACGTTCGGGCTGTCGACGATGATGACCCGGCTGGGCCTCCAGCAGAACCTCGTCGACGCCGCCGCCTGGAGCGGCTTCATCCTGGGCGCCGCGCATGACGCCACCCACCGCCCGGGGCGCGGGCCCCTGGCGCGGCTCGCCGTGTACAGCGCGCTGTCGCTCTTCGCGGGCTCGCCGGAGACCACGCTGTGGCAGGGGCTGGTCGCGGTGCTGGTGGCGGGCCTCGCGCCACGGCAGGCGGCGGGGGCCCGGGCGCGCTCGGTGGCGCGCGTGACGGGGGGGCTGGCGCTGTCGGCGGTGCTCGCCGCGGTGGCGCTGCTGCCCACCGCCGAGTTCGCGCGCAACTCCCTCCGGTTGCAGGACGCCTGGTCCTGGCGGCTCGTCTGGTCCGTGTCGTGGCCCCAGGTGTTGTCCGCGCTGTGGCCGCTCGCGGACTGGCCCCGGGGAAGCTACTGGGGCGAGGACCAGTGGTTCATCCTCAGCCTCTTCCTGGGGACGTTGCCCTGCGCGCTCGCGGTGCTGGGCGCCGTCCGCGGGCCGCGGCGCGCCCGGGCCTTCGCGGTGGGCGCGCTGTTGCTCGTGGCGCTGAGCCTGGGCCGGCACTTCGCGCCCGCGGCCTGGGTGCTGCTGCACGTGCCCCCGTTCTCCCTCTTCCGCTACCCGGTGAAGTACTTCGTGGGGGCCGCGTTCTGCGTGTCCGTGCTGTCCGCCTTCGGGGTGGATGCGCTGGGAAGGTTCGCGCGCCGCCTGCGTCCCTCGCGCCTGCGCGCGGCCGTGGCCCTGGTGGGCATGGTGGGCGCCATGGCCGCCATCGGGCCCGTGGTCCGCCGTCTGCCCATGCGGGCCTCCGCCGACGCGGGCGCTCCCTGGGTGCCCCTGTGTCTGGGATTGGCCGTGCTCGTGGTGCTCTGGCCTCGCGGCGCCTTCGCGCGGCCCCGCCGGGTGCGTCAGGGCATCGCGGTGCTCGCGGTGCTGGAGGTGGCGGCGTCGCACGCGGTGCTGGACCGGCCGCGGTACACGCCCCTGGAGGCGCTGCTGCGGCCCTTCTCCCTGCGCGTCTTCCTGCCAGAGCCCTACGCGGGCCGCATCAGCGTGGACATCCAGGGCCCCGAGGACCCCACGCGCGTGGGCAAGGGCAACACCATCGAGCGCAGCCGCGAACAGCTCATGCCCAACCGCTTCGTGGAGGAGCGCCTGCCCGCGCTGGAGGGCTTCGGCGCCCCCGAGCCCCGGTACACGGACGTCTTCCACGACGCGGGTGAGCGCACCGTCTTCGACCTCACGGGCGTCACCCACTACCTGCGCCACGGACCGCCGCCCTTCGACGACCTGGAGCTGCTCAACACGGCGGAGGACGGCACCACGCTGTCGCGCTCGCGCACCGCGATGCCGCGCGCGTTCCTGGTGCAGCGCGCCCGCGTGGTGACGGATGCGCAGGCGCTCGCGGCGGTGGAGGATGGCTCCCAGCCCTTCCGTCACACCGCCTTCCTCGCCTCGGGCGAGCCGCTGGAGCGGCCCGCGTGCATGGGCGCCGTGGAATGGGTGCGCCAGGGCGCCCAGCACCTGGAGTTGAAGGTGGAGGCCTGCGACGACAGCTACCTCGTCGTGTCCGACAGCCACTATCCGGGCTGGACCGCGACCGTGGACGGACAGGACGTGCCCCTCCACCGGGCGGACCTGGCGCTGCGCGCCGTGCGGGTTCCGAAGGGTCTCCACACGGTCCGCTTCGACTACCGCCCGCTGAGCTTCCGCCTGGGCCTGGCCCTGTCCGTGCTCGGCTGGCTGGGGCTCGTGGCCGCGGTGCTCAGGCGTCCGCGGGCGCCCTGACGCCCCTGCTCACTTCATGGGCCGCACGACGCGGAGGATCTTCCGCGCGATGATCTTGTTGCGCGCGTCGTCGGACAGGCGCGTGGACTTCACCTGCAGGTAGATGGACGGATGGTCCGAGTAGTACTTGCCCTCGGACTTGAGGTGCCTGGAGCCGCTGGCGCCCATCAGGCCGTACATTCCGGGGCCGGACAGCTCCAGGTGCTCGGTGTCCGCCTGGTAGTAGCCCATGTAGTGGGCGTTGCCGGCGGAGTTCGAATACTGCTGGTGGAAGAGCGGAATGGCCTCCGTGCACTTGTGGGCCAGCATGTACGTGGGCTGGGTCTCCGGCCGGCCGTCGAAGAAGACGCCCCGGCTGCCCTGGGTCGTCTCCTGGAGGTCCATGTTGAAGTCCCCCACCATCACCTGGATGCCCTCGGACACGCAGAAGGTCTGCAAGGCATTGCGCTCCACCTGGCGCTCATGCGGGTTGGAGCCGGTCAGCGACGCGCGCAGGTGCACGCCGGCCACCGTCACCGAATGGCCATACCGGTTCCCGAGCGTCACCTTGAGGATGTACTCGTCCTTGGACTTCAGCTTCGTCTGGATGGACGCCGTCTTCCGGGTGAGGGTGGTGGCCTCCAGGTAGAAGCCGTCGTTCTTCGGGTTCTCCACCTGCTCGTGGATGTCCTCCCGCAGGTAGAGGGCAATCTCGTTGACGTGCTTGATGCCCTTGACCGTCGCGTCGTCGATGAGGTGCCTGCGCACGTAGGACATGCCCAGGCCGGAGGGGTCGATGCGGTCCGGGAAGGGCGAGCCCGTGGGGTTCTCCGACAGGAACACGAAGACGGGGTAGTGCTTGTAGCCGCGCAGGTTCCGCTCGATGCGGTTCTTGCGCCGGTCGCTCCACTGGGACGTGTCCGCCGCCTGGGGGCCGTTGCTCTTCAACCAGGACTGGTAGTTGTCGTCATAGTCGGAGTCGGGGTTGTGCATGTTGCGGATGAGGTCGCACTCCTGCTGCACGATGTCCGCGAGCTTCGAGGCGATGTCCGGCCCCTGCAGGAAGGCGCTGGAGGCCAGGCTGGGGACGAGCGGGTTCGCGAGGTTCGCGCCGTCCACCCGCTTGCCTGTGTCATCGAAGGTGGCGCTCAGCCCCTTCACGCCCTTGGTGGTGTTGGCCTTGTAGAACTTCTTCGCGGCGTCGAAGGGGATGAACAGGATGGAGACGCGGGGAAGGGTCGCGGTGTCGATGCCCTCGTCGAATTCGCGCTTCGGCATGGCGGACCCCAGGGGGCGTGAGGGCTACTTCCAGGAGCAGCCCTTGATCTTCTTGCAGAACGCTTCGTTGGTGGCCTTCTCACACGCCATGGCCACGCCGCCGCACATATTGGACCCGAACATGTAGGCACATCCAGGCTGGCTGCTGCAGTACATCTGGGAGAAGACGCCACAGAAGTTCGGCTTGCCCGTGCAGCGGCCGGCGCCCTGGGGCGCGGTGGCGTCCTTCTCCGGCGTGGCGGCCGTGCCCGCGTCCTTGCCTTCGACCCCGGCGTCCGCCTTCGCGGAAGCGGAGGTCTTGGGCTTCTTCGCCGCGCCCTCCGCGTGGGCGGGAGCGCCCAGGAGGGCCGCCGTCATTGCGAACGCCATGAAGAGACCCACGCGCTTTCCGTGCTGCGCCATGTTCCTGTCCTTTCGGTGTGGGACCGGCCCGTCTCCCGCCATAACAGTCTACGAGAAGGGGAAGTCAGCGGCGTGAAGCATGCCCGCCTGCCCGCGCGGGAGTCGAGCAGCCTCACCCATTTCAGCGGCGGGGGAGGAGCTCCCGCGCCAGTTCGATGAAGGCCCGCAGGGGACGCGCGGAGCCCACGTGGTTCCGGCCCGCGCCGACTCCGGTGGCGGGTCCGGGTTCACCTCCGCTGGGGGCCGGCTGCGCTTCGCAGCAGCAGCGCCGCGCGGTGGATGGCGGACCGGATGCGGACGTAGGTGCCGCAGCGGCAGACGTTGTCGCTCATGGCCGCGTCGATGTCCGCGTCGGATGGCTGGGGATTCCTCCGCAGCAGCGCGACCGCGGCCATGATCTGCCCCGGTTGGCAGAAGCCGCACTGGGCCACGTCCTCCGCGATCCACGCCTGCTGCACGGGATGCAGTCCCGCCGCGTCCGCCAGTCCCTCGATGGTCTTCACCTCGTGGCCCGCGACTTCGCCCACGGGGTGGAGGCAGGGACGGAAGGCCTCGCCGTCCAGGTGGCTGGTGCACGCTCCGCAGACGCCCACGCCGCAGCCGTACTTGGGGCCCGTGACGCCCAGCACGTCGCGGAGCACCCACAGCAGGGGCAGGTCCGAGGGCGACTCCACCGACACCGGCTGACCGTTGAGGATGAATTGATGGGCCGGCATGGTCAGGCTCCCTCGTCGAGGATGGGGAAGCGGGTGGGCATGGTGCCTGTCGCACGTGCGATGGCATTGGCCAGGGCCGCCGCCGCGCTGGGATAGCCCAGCTCGCCCACGCCACCCACGCGGTTGTCGGAGCGCACGAGGTGCACCTGGATGGAGGCGGGCGCGTGCTTCATCCGCAGCCACCGGTAGTCCGCGAAGCTGCCCTCGCGCACCGCGCCCGCGTCGATGTGGAGCCCCGCGCTCAGCGTGGTGGACATCGCGTCCATCGCGGCGCCCTGGAGCTGGGCTTCGACGCCCTTGGGATTGATGGGCAAGCCCACGTCCGCGGCGATGATCACGCGCAGCACGCGCGGCGTCCCGCTGGTGACGTCCACCTCGACGAGGTGGGCGATGGCGCTGTCCCACTCCTCCAGCACGGCGACTCCCTGGGCGACACCGGGCGGCAGCGTGCGGCCCCAGGCGCCTTCAAGCACCACCCGGTCCAGGACGGCCTTGAGCCGTCGGGACGTGAGGCGTGAGCGCCGCAGCTCCACGGGGTCTCGTTGGAGCTCGCGGGCCAGCTGGTCGACGAAGATTTCATTGGCCACGCCCACCTGGCTGGTGAAGACGGAGCGGAAGGAGGCCGTGGGAATGGGGAGCGGCACTTCGGCCAGCTCCTGCGCCACCCAGCCGAACTGGTAGGGGACGTGCTGGGTCAGCGTGAAGAACAGCGCGCTGGTGACCTCCGGCAGGACCTGCCCGGCGAGCGAGGTGAGGAGGTCTCCGAAGCCGTGGGGAAACTCCACGGTGGGAATGGCGGCGCGGTGTTGCCAGCCGAGGATGGAGCCGCCAGGTCCCAGCGAGGCGAGGATGCGATGGTGGCTCGCGGGCCGGTAGTGGCCGTGGCGCATCTCGTCGTTGCGGCTCCACATCAGCTTCACCGGCTGCCCGAGCGACCGCGAGATGAGCGCGGCTTCCACCGCGGCCTCGGTGAAGAAGCGCCGGCCGAACCCGCCCCCGGCGCGGATGGGATGCACGGTGACCCGCTGCGGGGTGAGCGCCCAGCCGAGCGCCGCGGCGACCTGATTCCGCGCGAACTTCGGATCCTGGACGCCGGACCAGACTTCCGCGACGTCGCCTGTCACGCGGGCCACGCAGCTCTGTGTCTCCATGGGCGCGTGCGCGAGGTAGGGGAAGTCGAAGCGCCCCTCCACGACCCGCGTCGTGAGCAGCGGGGGCAGCGGCCGGGGCCCGATGGCGTCTCGCAGCCGGGTCCGGATGTCGGCGTCGGAGAGGTGGCTGGCCGGACCTGGTGCCCAGGTGACCTGCAACGCGTCGCGAGCGGCGAAGGCCTGCGCGAACGTCCGGGCCGCCACCGCCACGCCTGACGAAAGCTGCACCACGCCCACCACGCCAGGCATGGCCCGGGCCGTGGAGGCATTGAAGGACAGGACCGTGCCGCGCAGCGTGGGAGGCCGCGCCACCACCGTCGGCATCGCGCCCGGAATGTCGAGGTCCAGGGTGAAGCGCACCGCGCCGGTGACGATGTCGCGTGCGTCGACGCGTCCCGTGGGCTGACCGACCACGGTGTATTCACCTGGAGATTTCGGCAGCGGGGACACCTCTGGCAGCAGCACGTGCGCGGCGTCTTCCGCCAGTTCGCCGTAGCCCAGCCTGCGGCCGTCGGGAGCGCGGACCTCGCCCTGCGTCGTGGTGAGCGTGAGGGCCAGCACCCGCCAGCGGTGCGCGGCGGCGGTGACGAGCCGTGCCCGGGCCTCCGCGGCGGCGGCGCGGAGCGGACCGGCCAGGTAGCGCATCGTCGAGGACAGGCCGGTGAGCTGGATGAGCCAGCGGGGATCCGCGTCGGCGGTGCACACGTCCACGGCATCCAGGCCGGTGTCGAGCTCCTCGGCGACGAGCATGGTCACGGCGGTGGTGATGCCCTGGCCCATCTCCGTGCGGGGCAGGGTGGCGACGACGCGCCCATCGGTCCGGACGGCGACGTAGAGGTTGAGCGGTGTCTCCTCCAGCGCCGCTGGATCCGTCGTGGGCTCCGCGGCCTGGGCGGAAGGAAGGTCGAGCCCGCACCGCGCCGCGACCATCAACGTGGGCGAGGCCACCAGCCACGTCAGGAACTTGCGGCGGTCGAAGCCGCTGGGAGGTGCCGCGTCCTCGGGCAGCAAGTCAGCCATGGGCAAAGTGTCTCACGCGGCCGTGGGCGGGCCCAACGACCCAGGGAGCCCTGTGCGGCACCTGTCACCTGGGACGCGGAAGCATCCAGGACAGGACCCCGGACGGTCCTGACGCGCTGCTGGGGGAGCCCGTTTCCGCGCTTCGACCTGAAGCGTGAGTCCCTGGTGCTTGGAGTCCAGGGCGGGACGTGCACGTGGCTTCGGGTGATACTGGTGTCCGGTACCCCATGGAGGCGGGGCGAGGACGGCGGGCATGCGCAGGTGGCTCATCGGTGGAGTGGCGGTCCTGGTCGCGTGCGGCCTCGTGCTGTTCTGGGTGCTGCGCTCCCGTGGACCGGCCGCGCCCGGGGGCAGCTCGGAAGCCACGCTCGCGCGGAAGGGCTCCACTCGCCTCGCGCCCACTGCCGGGCGCCCCGAGCAGGAGGGCAGCGCGCTCCCGACGGCGCAGTCCCCGAGCGAGGCGGACGGCACGCTGGATGTGGAGGTCCTCTCCGGTGGGAAGCCTTCGCCCGGAACCACCGTGCGGCTCTACGCACCGGGTGCGCGGACGTCCACGTGGACGCTGACAGGCTCCGGCCTCACGGATCCACAAGGACACGTCCGGCTCGCCTCCAGGCCCGGCCGCTACCTGGTGGCGGTCCGCGCCCCGGACCGGGCCCCGCTCCTGCGCGACGTGGTCCGCCCTCTCGGTGAGTCGCGCACGGCGCTCCAGATCTCCCTGGAGCCCGCGCAATCGCTCACGGGCCGCACGGTGGTGCATGGAACGAATGAACCGCTGCCCCTCGTGGAGGTCGTCCTCACGGCGCACTCCCGCGAACTGGAGGCCTGGCAGCGCGCGGATGCTCCCGACGACGAGCGCGTCTTCGCCACGAGCGACGAGCGGGGGAACTTCCGCGTCGACGGGCTCACCCCAGGCGCCTACCTGCTGGAGGCCCGCGCCCCCGGCTACGCGCGCGTGGTGCTCAGCCGCCTGCGCATTCCCACGGAAGGCCCGCTGACGCTGGCGCTCCGGCTGGCGAGCGTCATCGAGGGCTTCGTCGTGGACTCGAAGGGCCAGCCCGCCGCGGACGCCGAGGTGCGGGTGGGCGACAGCGCCTCGCAGGCGGTGACGACGGGCGCGCAGGGCGGCTTCTCCGTGGAGGTGGAGCCCGGAGCCCATCCCCTGTCCGCGCGGCGCGGCGAGGAGTCCGGCGCGCTCGACCTGCCGGTCCTCTGCGTCGCGGGGAGCACCGTGCGCGACGTGCGCATCCAACTGGGACCCGGCGCGGTGCTGGAGGGGCGCGTCGTGGAGGCGTCCTCGGGTCAGCCGGTGGAGGGCGCCCGCGTCGACGTCACCCTCTCGGGCTCCGACAGTGACCCGGGTGTCGCCATGTCGGACGCGGAGGGGCACTTCCTCGTGCGAGGGCTCGCTCCCGGCAGCTACGACGCGAACGTCACGGCGCCGGCTTACTCGCCCGCCATCCGCCGTGGCCTGACGGTGAGGCAGGGCGAGCGCTTCCCCCTCGAGTTCAAGCTCTCGGGAACTGGCGCGGTGGAAGGTCAGGTGCGCGACCGGAACGGTGCAGCCGTGGCCGGGGCCCGGGTGTCGGGCGTCAACCGCTGGAGCAACGGAATGGACGGGCCTCCCATCGAGGCCCGCACCGACGCGGACGGCCGCTACCGGCTGGAGGGGATCGCCACGGGCCGCCTGTCCCTCTCCGCGCGCCACGAGGGATCCACGGTGGGCGTCATCCAGTTCGTCACCGTGGAGGCGAACCAGACGGCCCGCGCGGACTTCACGCTCGACGGTACGGGCACCGTGAACGGCGTGGTGCGCGCGGCCCGGGGCTCCCTGCCGGATGGGCAACTGGAGGTGACGGCCCTGATGGAACCGCCAGCGGAGCCGCGACGTGAGCGCGTGACGCCAGGCACGGGGCAGGCGGTGGTGGACGCCGAAGGCGCCTTCCGGATGGTGCTACCCGCGGGGAACTACATCCTCCTGCTCTCGGCGCGCGGCCGCTTCGTCCAGGGGCCGACGAAGCGTGTGCTCGTGGAGATGGGACGGTCGGTGCCGGTCGAGTTCACGTGGGAAGAGCCGCGCGACGTGAGCGAGTACCGGGGTGTCGTCCTCGAGCCGGATGGTTCGCCCTCGCCGCATGCCACCATCACCCTCATGCCGGCGGACGGACAGAACATTCCCCTGTCGATGACGCCCACGGATGAAGAGGGACGCTTCGCCATCTCCGCTACCCGCGTGGGAGGTCCCCCCACGCGCCGGGTGTTGCTGGACGCGCGAAACGGCGGGCGCTCGAGCGAAGCCATGCCCGTGACCGCCGACCAGCAGGTGGTGGTGCGGCTGCGGCCCGCGGCGTTCCTCCGCGGCCGGGTGGTGCGCAAGGGCGAGCCCGTGCAGGGCTTCACCCTGTCACTTCAGCTCCAGAAGGGCTTCCTCCCCATGAAGGGGGACGGCACCCTGGAGTTCTCCGGGGATCGCTTCGAATTGCGCGACGTTCCCCCCGAGCCCGTGAAGCTGACGGCGCGCACGGTGGACGGTTCCGTCGGCGAGGCCCTGGCCTCTCCCGGCACGGGCGCGGTGCTCGAAGTGGAGATCCCCCTGACGGCGCCTGCCACCGTGCAAGGCCGGTTGGTCAGCGCGGCCACGAAGGCACCCGTCCCCGACGCTTACATCTTCATCGAGGGCGAGCCACTCGCTCGGGATCATGCCGACAAGGAGGGCCGCTTCGTGTTGAGTGGCGTTCGCGCGGGCGAGCGTGTCCTCCTTGCCATGGGAGGCCCTTCCCAGGGACAGCTGCGCCGGCCGCTGAAGGTGAAGGAAGGCGAGGTGCTGGACCTGGGCGACGTCGCCCTGGAAGTGACGCCGCCCACGCCGTGAGGCGGTCAGCGGTTTCCGCGCCGCCAGCCCGGCGGAGGGCCGTCGCGCAGCACCCCGGCCACCGCCACCGCGCAGGCGAAGCTGGTCGTCATGGGCACCTGCATCCAGTGGCCGCCCATGTAGAGCTTCACCTCCCGCTCCTTCACGACGTGGTCCACCTTCACATCCGCGCCCACGCGCTCCATGAGGGCGGGGTCCCCCACGGACACCACCGATTCCAACTGCGCGGGCAGGGTGGGCATCCCGCCCGCGGAGGAGGCGATGATGGCGCCCCGTGCCGCCGCGCGGTCCGTGAGGTCGCGCATGGACGCCTCCAGCGCGCGGTGGGTCGTGCCCAGGCTCAGGTTGAGGAGGTCCACGCCCACCTCGTCGAGCATCCAGCCCATGGCCTCCACCAGGCACAGCGAGTGTCCGCGAATGTTCTGGTCCAGGACGCGGGCGACGTAGACCTCCACGTCCGGCCAGGGGCGGACCTGGTCGTGGAGGATGCTCAGGACGGCCGTGCCGTGCCCGTGCGTGTCCTCCAGGTCCAGCGTGCCCGCGCCGGCCCGCCACGCCTCCAGGTCCTCCCGCTCATAGGCGCGCGCCTCCAGCACCTGCGCGTCCAGGTCGAGCGTGAAGGACGCCGCCCCCGCCAGGGACAGCGCGTGCTCGCGCAGGAAGGCCACCTCCACGCCGCTGTCGATGATGCCCACCTTCTTCACGGCGCCGCGCCTCCTGTCCGCGAAGGACTCCAGCGCTGGAGCTGCCGGAAGACGTAGGTGCCCAGGGACACGGACTCCGTGCGGGGCGGGACGGCGTCCGGCACGGACACGGTCAGGTGCACGAGCGAACCCGCGAGCCCCATCCCCGCGGCGAGCGCCGCGATGAGCAGGAACGTGAGGGTGCCAATGCGCCGGATGACGAAGAGGCCGGCGTGGTCGGGGTCCTCCAGCATGGGCAGCCGCGAGGGCCGCGGCGATGCGGTGGGGTGTGGGAGCTCGTTCGCCATGACCAAAGACCTTTCCATCCGCCACTAGGCGGCGTCCGCCTCGCCCATGCCCGCGCGGAACAGCCGCTGGTACGGAGCACAGCGCGCGAGCAGCTCCGCGTGCGGCCCCCGGCCCACCAGCCGTCCTCCCGCGAGCATCCACACCTCGTCGGCCAGGGGCGCGTTGGCCAGCCGGTGCGTGATGAACAACACCGTCTGGCCTCGCTCCCGGGCCCGCGAGAGCAGGCCCCGCACGATGGCGGACTCCGTCTCCACGTCGAGCTGCGAGGTGGCTTCGTCCAACAGCAGCACCGGCGCATCGCGCAGCACCGCCCGGGCCAGCGCCAGCCGCTGCCGCTGTCCGCCGGAGAGGCTCGCGCCCGCCTCGGCCACCGGCGTGTCGAAGCCCTGGGGCAGCGCGGCGAGGACGGGCTCCAGGGCGCACAGCCGCACCGCCTGCCGCAGGTCCTCGTCGCTCACGCCGGAGAGCCCCAGGGTGAGGTTGTCGCGCACGGTGCCGTGGTACAGCTCCACGTCCTGCCACACCACCGCGAGCTGCCGGCGCAGGTCGGACAGCTCCAGCGTCCGCGCGTCCTGCCCGTCGTACAGCACGCGCCCACGGCCCGGCTCCTCCAGCCGCGTCAGCAGCCGCGCGAGCGTCGTCTTGCCGGAGCCGCTGGAGCCGACGATGGTCACCACCGCTCCCGGTGGGAGGCGCGCGCTCACTTCGCGCAGCACGTCCTGTCCGGGCAGGTAGCCGAAGGACACGTCCTCCAGCTCCACCCCACCGGAGAGCCGCTGCGTCAGCGGGCCCGGGGCTGTCAGCGAGCGACCCGGGTCCTGCTCCGGCGTCTCGTGCAGGTACTCGAAGAAGCGGCGCAGGTGGATGCCGCGCTGCTGCAGGCCCGTGACGAAGCCGATGGCCTCGATGACCGGCCCGCGCAGATACGCGGCATACGCCACGAAGGCCATGAAGCCGCCCAGCGTCAGCTTGCCCTGGAGGATGAGCCGCCAGCCCAGCCAGGTGAACAGCGCTGTCTGCGCGGCCTCCACGGTGCGCTCGAACAGCCGCAACACCCCCTCCACCCCATGGGCCCTCAGGTGCGCCCGCAGCACGGACCGCATGAGCCCCGCCGCGCGCTGGTAGACGAACGGCTCCAGCGCCAGCACCTTCGTCGTACGGCTCTGCCGCAGCGTCTCCACCTGGAGCGCCTGGA
The DNA here is from genome assembly GCF_003611695.1 of Corallococcus carmarthensis. Classification (GTDB taxonomy): domain Bacteria; phylum Myxococcota; class Myxococcia; order Myxococcales; family Myxococcaceae; genus Corallococcus; species Corallococcus carmarthensis. The sequence continues at coordinate 55,017 of NZ_RAWE01000002.1, forward strand.
GGGCGCCGTGCACGCCCATCACCTCCTGCCACGCGTGGCCCATGGCGCGGCCCATGATGAGCGGCACCGCCACCACGAAGGGCAGCGTGGCCACGGCCGCCAGCGCCAGCTCCCAGTGGAGCGAGGCCAGGGTGAACGGGATGACGAGCAGGAAGGTGAGCTGCGAGAAGACGAGCCGGATGAGCCCCAGCACCAGCGCCATGCCCGCCTTCGCGTCGTCGAAGCGGCTGGTGAGCTCCCCCACCTGGCGCCGGGAGAAGAAGCGATCCGGCAGGTGCTGCAGGTGGTTGAAGAGGTAGAGCGCGGAGGAGCTCTCCAGCTTCACGGTCAGGTACGCGGAGTAGTAGCCCAGCAGCGCCTCCGCGAGCGCCGCCGCCACCGACGCGGCGAGGATGCTCAGCACCAGCACGTGCAAGAGCCCCAGGTCCTGCGGGGACGACACGTGGTCGAACAACAGCCGCGTGAGGAAGGGTGGAATGAGGCAGAGCCCGGTGATGACCGGGCCCAGGAGCGCGCTCCGCGCGAGCGCACCCCACGCGGGCCGCAGGAGCCGCAGCAACTCGGCCAGGTAATGCGCCGACCGCCGCAGCCCGGGAGGCCCTTCTTGCTGCATCGCGCCGCCCGCTTCCATCACAGGTGCGTGAGCACGCTCTGGGCCAGCGCGTCCACTTCCTCCGGGATGGCGTGGACACGCAGGCCGGTGTGCTGCTCCATCTTGCGCCGCGCCTCCTCCAGGACCTCATCCCGGACGCCCAGGAACCACGTCTCGGTCCACCGGCTGCCCAGGAGCTTGCGCCCGCCCATCATCGCCAGCCCCACCACCGTGCAGGGCACGCCGTGCTCGCGGGCCAGCGTCTCCAGGTACTCGCGCGTCGCGACCACGTCCTCCGGCTTCGTGTCCACCGACACGGTCAGCACCACCAGGCGCGGCAGGAACGTCTCGTAGATGAGCGTGGAGGCGTTGGCCCGGCGGTCCAGCCCCGCTGGCGTGTAGAGCAGTCCGTTCTGCCCGCCGGTGATGACCACGTCGCAGTCCCGCGCCAGGTCCGCCATGAGCCGCCGCTCGAAGGCCAGCCGCTGCGGCGGCTCCACGCGCAGCACGCGCGAGTAGCCCGTGTCCGAACCCAGCAGGATGCCCGTGGGCTCCGTGGCGTGGTGGCGCACGCGCACGTGCTTCGCCAGCGCCTCGCGCAGGTAGACCTGCGTGGTGAACTTGCCCTGCACCGTGTCCGTGCCGAAGACGCCCAGCAGGTTGCGCGGCGCGTAGGCCACCGGGCCCGGGTGCGCGAGCGCGACCTGCTCCGGCACGGCCACGCGGAAGAAGAGGTCCGGGTCCGGCTCCAGCCCGTCGAACAGGTCGTAATAGAGGATGTCGTCGTACAGCGACACCACCGGCAGCCGCTTGCGCGTGGCCACCTCCAGCAGCGCCCGGACGTGCGGGACCTCCGTCTCGAAGTTGAGCGAACAGGTGAAGACGACTGCGTCGAAGTCGTGGCGCGCGATGTCCGCCGGGTCGCTCACCACGGGCACGGACAGCGCGCCGGCCTGGATGTACGCGCCCGCGTCGCTGAGGGTCACCGTGTCGTCGAAGACGACGGACGCCGGGGCCGGGCTGCGGTCGCGGAAGCGCAGGAGCGCGTAGCCCTCCTTGTTGTACTTGAAGACGGCGGTCCGCTTGCCCGCGAGCACCTCCATCACCTGCTCGCGCGTGTACATGTGACGGCTGCGCAGGGTGGGGTTCAGCTTGAGCGGCAGCCGCTGGTCGCCCTCCCAGATTTCACCCAACTTCCGGTAGAGCACCTCCGGGTCGTACTTGGGATAGGTGCGGGTGTCCGGCGCGATGAGCAGCGGCACGCCGTAGTCCGGCATCTGGAAGACGTGCTCGCGCTCGGAGCCCTCCACGCGCAGCGCGTAGCGGCCCTGCGGGTGCAAGAGGAAGTACTGGAACGCCACGCGCAGGCCCGCGACCTCCAGCACCTCCGCGTCGAGCGTGAGCTCCCGGCGCGCCTCCGTGTTCACGCCCTCCAGCGACAGCCGGCGCAGGAGGAACGGCGGCTGTTCCTGCCCGCCGGCGCGGCTCACGTGGATGAGCACGCACTTGAAGGGGTCCACCGGGAAGGACGTGAGCAGCTCCGGCGAGAAGTCCTTCAGCCGCGACACGACGTCCGCGTAGCGCGCGAGGAACAGCGAGCGCGCCCGGTCCCGCTGCGTCGGGTCCGGAATCATGAAGAGCAGGTCGCTGCCGCTGAAGACCTCGAAGCGGCGCCACGTCTCCCGCGTCTGGGCGTCCACCGGCTCCGGCAGCTGCGCCTCCACCAGCTTGATGAGCGCGTACATCCACGCGTTGCCCGGCGTCAGCCAGTGCTCGCTGTAGAAGTCGCGCCCCCACGTCGAATAGTAGAGCCGCGGCAGCGCCGGCGGCTCGGGCGCCGGCGGGGCGGCCGGAACCTCCAGCGGCGCGGCGGGCTGCATGACGCCCTCCAGCCACTCGACGCCCTCGTGCCACCAGTGGCCGAACAGCTCCGTGTCGAACGCGAGCACGAACGTCTGCCCGTCCTGCACGAGCGAGCGGCGCGAGTCCAACAGCTCCCAGAACTCGCGCACGTGCCGGGACACCTGCGCGCGGGCGGCGTCCACGTCGTAGAGCGCCTTCTGCCCCAGGTCGACCTTCTGGCCGGTCACCGCGTGGTACTTGAGGCCCGTCCACACGTGGCCCCGCTTGTTCGCGGGCACGGGCACGCCCAGCTCTTCGAAGTACTCGGGGCGCAGGTCGAAGCCCACGTCCCGGAAGAACTCGCGGTACACGGGGTGCGCGGGGAACGTCGACTCGGGCGACTTCCACAGGTACAGCCCGATGCGGTAGTCGTGGACCAGCACCTCCAGGTCCTCGTGGCGGAACACGCCGCTGGGGTCCTGGGGTTGGGAGGCGCCAATGCCCGTCAGGCTGAGCGCGGTGCGGCGGATGCCATGGCGCGTGAGCACGCGCTCCAGGCCGGGCTGGAAGGCGCACTCGGGCAGCCACATGCCGTCCGGCTCGCGGCCAAAGACGTCCTGGAAGGACTCCACGCCCCGCGCCACCAGCCGGTCCGCGATGGCGGGCTGGAAGAAGGGCAGGAAGTTGTGCTGCGGCGTGGACGTCCACAGCTGCACGCCCGGCGGCCGCGAGCGCCCCAGCGAGGCGAACACGTCGCGCAGGCTGTGCTGGCGCAGGAACGCGAGGCTGTCCTCCACGCGCCGCAGGTACATGCCCGCGGTGCCGTGGACCCGGGCGAGCGCCTCGTCCGACAGGGCCTGGGGATACTTCTCGTAGCGGTTGTAGAGCTCCCGCTGGGACGTGCGCTCCAGCTCGCGCGTGGCGATGCGCTTGAGCAGCTGGAGGTAGCCGGTGTAGCGCTCCTCGCAGGCGACGAGCTGATCCACGAGGCACGGGGTGAAGGACATCACCAGCGTGCCGGCGAAGCGCCGGGAGTCCCAGCGCTCCATCATCCGGAACAGGGGGATGTATGTCTCCGTCAGCGCTTCGAAGAGCCAGTTCTCCGGCTCATCGAAGAGGGGCCCCTCGCCCAACACCTGCGGCATGTGGGTGTTGAGGATCAGGGTGAGGCGCGTGTTCATGAGGGGACCGCGAGACGGGGGGAAGCGGGGGGAGGTACGGCGAACGGCGGTGCCGGCAGGCTAGGCGCCGCCGCCGCAGTCCTCCGAGGGCGACGTCGCGCCGTCCTCGGAACACAGCCGGTGGGCCGAGTTGTAGAGGTCCTGCCAGACCGTTCCCGGTCCCGAGGCGACGAGCGAATAGGTGGTGCTGGAGAAGTTCGACGTGGCGAAGCCCTGGACGTCCGGGCCTCCGTGGACCCGTTCCAGCAGCTCCGAGACATCCTTGCGCGTGAATCGCATCGGGAACCTCCGTGTTGCGTGTGGAAAGGCAGGGGGAAGGCGGACCGCGGGCTAGTAGCAGCCGAACGTGGAGCGGTCCTCGGCGGTGACGGTGCCGCCGTCCTCGCAGGTCCACTGGTACGTCCAGGAGTTCTGCCAGACGGCGCCGCCGCCGAAGGAGGGGACCATGTTCCAGGTGGAGCCGGCGAAGGTCGAGGTGCCGAAGCCCTGGACATCCGGGCTGCCCTGCACCGAGCTCAACAGGTCACTGACGTTCTTGCGCGTGTAACGCATGGGGGGTTCTCCGGGTGTGGCGTGGAGGGGAGGGACGCGGGGGCGCTAGTAGCAGCCCACCTGGGACGCGTCCTCGTAGATGACCTGGCCGCCGTCCTCGCACATCCGGTGGTTCGGGTTGTAGATGTCCTGGTAGATGTTGCCGCCCGCCGACGGGGTGATGTTGTACGTGGTGCCACCGACGGTGGACGTCCAGAAGCCCGTCACGTCGGGCGTGCCCTGCACGGTGCCCAGCAGCTCGGAGATGTTCTTGCGCGTGTACCGCATGGTGAGACTCCAGGTGTTGAGGGGGGATCAGGCGGAGCCGTGAATCCTAGGAAGGGACCGGGGAGCGGGCAAGCCAGGGGAGGGCAGGGGGTCTGGAAGTGTCAGGAAACCCGCGTGTATTCCTGTTTCACGGTCTCACCGGACCCACCGCCCGGGATCCTGGGACGCATGCCTGCGTTCAGCCAGGGTTCGAGCGCGAGCTGCACGCCGCACGCCGCGACGGTGACGAGCGCGGCCGTGAAGCCTGGCGCCTTCCACGCGCCGACGACGGCCGCCGCGGCGATGACCCAGGGGCGGATCAGCGTGAACGGCCCCAGGACCACCACGCTCGCGAGCGTCCGCGCATCCGCCTCCGCGGCGGCCCAGACACCCATGCCCACCAGGGTCAGGGTCGCGTACGGCAGGAGCACCCAGAGGATCGCCTGCGCGCAGACGAGGAGTTGCGCGAACAGGCCCGGCGCGAACAGGCAGGCCCCGGCGATGCCGCAGCCCACCACGGAGGTCGTGAAGACCCCTCGCAGCATCCCCCGGCGGATGGCGGCCCGGTAGACGTCGGCCTTGAAGATGCGGGCATCCCGTCCCGCGGCGACCCGGAAGCCGCAGAACGACGCATCCGTGATGGCGAGCAGCGCCAGCAGCACGGGAAGGACGGCGTTCATCGCGCGGGTCCCAGCCGTGCGCGCAGCGGTCCCAGGTGGCGCATGAGCGGTTCCCACAGCTCCGCGCGGGCCCCCAGCGTGGCGGTCATCGGACGCAGCACGGCGCCGAGCAGGTTCCGGGCACCGTCCAGGGACGCGCAGGTGAACCCGGTCTCCGCGCGGGCCGCCGACAGCAGGGTCTGCGTGGAGTGGACGCGCCGCGCGGAGACGACGCCATCATGGCGCGCGAGCGGCTCCCGCATGCGGGCCTGGTGGAACATCCACGAACCCCAGGGCGAGAGCACCGAGTGCTGGATGTCGTAGTGCAAGAAGGCCAGGCCCTGCCGCTGGCCGGCGAAGAACGCGTTCAGGTCGTTGCCGCGAAAGTGATGCAACACACCCGTGGAGATGAAGATGTGTCCAGGCTGCTCGAGCTGGAACGCGTTCGCGACCTTGAGCTCGCATGAGAGGGATTCCTCTTCCGCGAGCCGCCGGGCGTTCTCCACCAGCGTCACGTTCATGTCGCAGCCGATGATTTCGACATCGCGCCCCAGCCGCCCATGCGCCGCGAGCGAGCGGACGACGTAGCCAAGCCCACAGCCGACGTCGACGATGCGCAGCGGCGGCTTCACGCCGGCGTCGCGCAGCACTTGCAGCAGGGGCAACAGCACGCAGCGGATGCGGTCCGCTTGCAGGAACTCCTCGCTCAGCCGCTGCAGCTCGATGTGGGAGCGCAGGAGGGCCAGGTTGCAGGCCTCGACGTCGAGCGTGTCATTGGAGGCGGGAAGCCGCTGCACGAACCGCGCGGCGGAGCGCTGCCCGTTCGCCATGAGCCGCGCCACGACGGACTCGCGGGACACCGGCCGGGGCTGGAGCGTCGCGACGTCGTAGTCGACGATGAGGTCTGAGATTTCCAGCAGGTCGGAGGGCATTCCAGCGCGGGCACGGTGACGGTGGCGGTGTGGCCGGCGGAGTGTACTGCATCGCACGCGCCGACGCGGCTGACAGGGGGCGAGCGTGCCGCCCATCCCAGCGGTCCGGGGACGGCTCCAGCATTCAACAGAAAGACTGTATTGCCAGGATGGTTTTGATTCCTGGGATGGGAATGACATTGGCCGCGGCCGCGGTGTCCAGTTCCAGGTCGCAGGCAATGGAGACGCGGAAGAAGCCGCACCTGGCGGTTGAGATGGATGCGGTCGTCCTCGCGGCGCGGTGATCCGCGAGGGACGCCCATCCACCACGCGGAGGCTGCTGACGCGGAGGCCCTGTCGTTCGGTGCGGGCACATGGCCCTGCCCTGCCCGGACGATTGCGGAATGCCTTTCCCAAACTCAGATACCTGCCTGCATTAACCATCCGTCATCACTCAGGAGATTTGAGAATGAGAAGATCCATGATTCAAACCCAAGCCGCTGGAGGCCTGTTTTCAAGACTGGCTTCCCTCGTCTTGAGCCTGGCGCTCCTCTCCGCCTGCGGCAGTGTGCGGGAGGCAAGCGAAGGTGAGGAGATGGGCGTCTCCCAGGCGGCCATTGCTGTCGCGCCCTCGCTGGGCACGGCCCAGAGCTTCGCCGTGCTGGGGGCTTCCACGGTGACCAACACCGGTCCGACCGTCATCGCGGGAGACCTGGGCGTCAGCCCAGGCACCGCGATCACGGGTTTTCCTCCGGGGCTCGTGGTCGGAGGGGTGATCCACGCGGCTGACGCGGTGGCGGCCCAGGCCCAGAGCGACACCACGGCCGCGTACAACAACCTGGCAGGGCAGCCCTGTGACTTCACGCTCCCGTCCGCGGAGCTCGGGGGCCTGACGCTCGTGCCGGGCGTCTACTGTTTCTCCTCGGCCTCGGCCCAGCTCACCGGCGCGCTCGCGCTCAACGCCCAGGGCAACCCCAACGCCGTCTGGGTGTTCAAGATCGCGAGCACCCTGATCACGGCCAGCAACTCGTCCGTGCTGCTGATCAATGGCGCGCAGGCCTGCAACGTCTTCTGGCAGGTCGGAAGCTCGGCCACCATCGGCACGGGCTCGGACTTCGTCGGGAACATCCTCGCGCTCACGAGCATCACCCTGACGACCGACGCGACCGTCGCCGGCAGGGCCCTGGCGCGCAATGGCGCGGTCACGCTGGACTCCAATGAGGTCACCATCTCCGCGTGTGCCGGACCGGTCACGCCCCTCCCTCCTACCGTGGGCAAGGCCTTCAGCCCGGCCACCATCAACGCGGGCGGTATCTCGACCCTCACCATCACCTTGAGCAACCCGGACCCCACGGTTGCCACCCTCACGTCGCCGCTCGTCGACACGCTGCCTGCGGGCGTGACGGTGGCGGGCCCGGCCACCACCACGTGCGGTGGGACCGCCACCACCACCGCTTCGACGGTGACGCAGACGGGAGGCGCCATCCCGGCCAACGGTTCGTGCACCGTGACGGTGCCGGTCACCGCGACCGCCGGCGGCAACTACATCAACTCGCTGGCTATCGGCGCGCTGCAGACCGGCAACGGGAGCAATGTCGCTCCGGCCGCCGCGACCCTGACGGTGGCCCAGCCCGCGATCGCGCCCACGGTCGGCAAGGCCTTCAGCCCGGCCACCATCAACGCGGGTGGCACCTCGACCCTCACCATCACCTTGAGCAATGCCAGCGCCACGCCCGCGGTCCTGACGTCGCCGCTCGTGGACACGCTGCCTGCGGGCGTGACGGTGTCGGGCGCGGCCACCACCACGTGCGGCGGGGCTGTCACCACCACCGCTTCGACGGTGACGCTGACGGGTGGCTCCATCCCGGCCAATGGCTCCTGCACCGTGACGGTGCCGGTCACCGCGGCCGCTGGCGGTAACTACATCAATTCGATCGCCGCTGGCGCGCTGCAGACCGGCAACGGGAGCAATGCCGCTCCGGCCATCGCGACCCTGACCGTCAATGCTCCGGCCGGGGGCGCTCCGACGCTCGGCAAGGCCTTCAGCCCTCCCACCATCAACGCGGGCGGCATCTCCATCCTCACCATCACCTTGAGCAACACCAGCGCCACGCCCGCGGTCCTGACGGCGCCACTCGTCGACACGCTGCCTGCGGGCGTGACGGTGTCTGGCACGGCCAGCACCACGTGCGGCGGGGCTGTCACCACCAGCGCTTCGACGGTGACGCTGACGGGTGGCACGATTCCGGCCAATGGCTCCTGCACCGTGACGGTGCCGGTGACGGCGCCCTCCGGGGGCAGCTTCATCAACGCGCTGCCCGCCGGTGCCCTGCAGACCGGCAACGGGAACAATGCCGCTCCGGCCATCGCGACCCTGACCGTCAATGCTCCGGCGGGGGGCGCTCCGACGCTCGGCAAGGCCTTCAGCCCGGCCACCATCAACGCGGGTGGCATCTCCATCCTCACCATCACCTTGAGCAACACCAGCGCCACGCCCGCGGTCCTGACGGCGCCGCTCGTCGATACGCTGCCCGCGGGCGTGACGGTGGCGGGCGCGGCCAGCACCACGTGCGGCGGAGCTGTCACCACCACCGCTTCGACGGTGACGCTGACGGGTGGCACGATTCCGGCCAATGGCTCCTGCACCGTGACGGTGCCGGTGACGGCGCCTGCCGGGGGCAGCTTCATCAACGCGCTGCCTGCCGGCGCCCTGCAGACCGGCAACGGAAACAATGCCGCTCCGGCCATCGCGACCCTGACCGTCAATGCTCCGGCCGGGGGCGCGCCGACGCTCGGGAAGGCCTTCAGTCCTTCCACGATCAACCCGGGCGGCATCTCCACCCTCACCATCACCTTGAGCAACACCAGCGCCACGCCCGCGGTCCTGACGGCGCCGCTCGTGGACACGCTGCCCGCGGGCGTGACGGTGGCGGGCGCGGCCAGCACCACGTGTGGCGGGGCTGTCACCACCACCGCTTCGACAGTGACGTTGATGGGCGGCACGATTCCGGCCAATGGCTCCTGCACCGTGACGGTGCCGGTGACGGCGCCCGCCGGCGGCAACTACATCAACTCGCTGGCTGCCGGCGCCCTGCAGACCGGCAATGGGAACAATGCCGCTCCGGCCATCGCGACCCTGACCGTGACCATCCCCTCGGCCGTCACGCTCGGCAAGGCCTTCAGTCCTGCCACGATCAAGGCGGGCGGCACTTCGACCCTGACCATCACCTTGATCAACTTCAACAACGCGATGCCGGCCATCCTGACGGCGCCGCTCGTTGACACGCTGCCTGCGGGCGTGACGGTGTCGGGTGCGGGTTCCACCACGTGCGGCGGTCTGGTCACCACCACCGCGACGACGGTGACGCTGACGGGTGGGGCGATTCCCGCCAACGGTTCCTGCACCGTGACGGTGCCGGTCACCGCGCCCGTCGCCGGCAGCTTCATCAACGCGCTGCTCGCAGGCGCGCTGCAGACCAACCGGGGCAACAACGCCGCCCCCGCCGTCGCGACCCTGACCGTCGTCCCCATGCAGGGGGGCGGGGACAAGGCGCCCACGGTCAAGAAGTACTTCAACCCCTCCACCATTGGAACGGGTGGCATCTCCACCCTGACCCTCACGTTGACCAACCCGAATGCCACGCCCGCGGTCCTGACGGCACCGCTCAAGGACGTCCTGCCTGACGGCCTGCTGGTCTACGGCAACGCCGACAACACCTGCGGGGGCGTGGCCACGGCCACCCCGGGCAGCTCGCTGGTGGTGCTCACCGGCGGCGCCATCCCGGCCAACGGCTCCTGCACGGTGACCGTGGACGTGACCGCGAAGAAGGAGGGCAGCTACTGCAACGTGATTCCGAAGGGCGCCCTGCAGACCAACAAGGGCAGCAACATGGCACCGGCTGAAGCCACCTTGACCGTCAAGAACGGCATGAAGGTCGCGCCCAGGCTCGCCAAGTCCTTCAGCCCGTCCACCATCAAGGAAGGCAAGACCTCCCTGCTCACCATCACGTTGATCAACCCGAACGGCAAGCCCGCCTCCCTGACCTCGTCGCTGGACGACGTCTTCCCCGACGGGATGGTGGCGGCCGGCAATGCCACCACCACGTGCGGTGGGTCCCTCATGGCCTACTGGGGCAGCTCGAAGGTGGTCATGTGGGGGGGATCGATCCCCGCCAACGGCTCGTGCACGGTGAAGGTGGCGGTGACCACCGATTGCAAGGGCCAGTTCCGCAACAAGCTGCATGTCGGTGCCCTGGAGACCAACCTGGGCAGCAATACCGCTCCGGCTGAAGCCACGCTGACCGTCAACTGACGGCAGGCCCGCCCGGCGCGTCGAAGGTGAAGACGCGCCGGGTTCGCGGCCCCCTCATGGGGGCTGCTCCAGTGGCTGTCCGGAAAGGATGGCTGCGCCTCGGCGGGGGGCGGCCCGCATCCGCGCGAGGGCGGGCCCGGTGTGGGACCGGTGGCGTGTCCCGCATCGTGCCGCGTCCCTGGGACACCGGGGCGCTGTGACCGCCCCGGCGCCGGCCCTGCCCTACTCCCGCGCTTCGGTCAGCCCTGGCGGGCAGCTGAAGCTGGCCGGGACGGACCACAACTGGCCTTCGTCGCTGGCGTCGACGGCGGTGAAGAAGATGCGATGGCCCACGCGGGTGAACGAGTCCGGCAGGGAGATGTCCGCCAACTGGCCCTGCGTCGCCACGGAGCCCCGGGTGAAATAGGGGCGGGTGGGCCCATTTTCGCTCGAATCGCCGCCGAACAGGACCTGGCCCGTGCCGGTGGCGAACAGCGGGTAGCGGTACCCGTACTCCACATAGAGATTGTTGAAGAGCATGCGGGTCCCCGCGGCCGTTCCATTCATCGCCCACAGCGACACGTTCTCGGGCACGGGGGCGTCGCTTTGGATGACCATGGAGAAGTAGAGGTCGCCGCCGGAGACCACCGACGTCCGCACGGAGGGATACGCGTACTCGCCGGCGCCGTAGGGGTTGGGCAGGGTGGTGATGTGCGTCTTGCCACCGCCGCTCAACGAGAGCCGGTCGATGCGCAGCCGCTTCGTCACCGGGCTGTCCACGGACGTCAGATAGACATATGCGCCCAGCGCCCCGAGCAGGTCCACGGGCTTGCCGAAGGAGTCCAGACGGACCGTCCCCGTGGCGGTGCCATCCGTCCTCCACACCTCGTGGTTGGGGCCGTCATCCAGGATGAACAGCGGAACCTCCCCCGGGCTGCTCACATCCCTGACGAAGGTGGACCCCGCGTCCAGCTGCTTGACGACGGTGGTCCCGGCCAGCGTGCTGTCGGTGCGCCACAGCGTGGTGCCCGTCTCCTCGGAGAAGAAGAAGAGCAACGCGTTGCCGACCTTCAACTTGTAGTAGCTCAGGTTCCGGACGGTGCTGAAGCTCCGCACCCGCAGCGTGCCGGCGGCCGTCCCGTCAGACCGCCACAGCTCCGGCCGCGCCTCGCTCGACGACACCGGCACCCAGCGGAAGAACACCAGGCGGCCGTTGACCTCGTAGCCATCCTCCAGGATGGAGTCGGCCGCGCCGGGGGTGATGTCCTTGATCAGGTGGGTCCCGCTCTCCGTCCCGTCGCTGATCCAGGGCTCCATGCCGGTGTCCGGGGTGCGGACCTGGAAGAAGAGCCTGTTGCCTACCGCGACCAGGTTCGTCGGCTGGTAGACGCCGGGCGGCCCCGGAAACACCTTCACCGGGACGGTCCCTGCCTCCGTCCCGTTGCTGCGCCACAGGACCGAACCGGTGTCGAAGGCGGAGGTGACGAAGAAGAGCGTCCCCTGGACGTTGGTGAGCTCCCCCATGAAGCCCACGAAGCCCGGAGGCGTGATGTCCGCCACCCGGGACGCCACCCCCGGAGGGCAGGCCTGGGCACCTACCTCGCGTGAGTCCTCCTCCAGCGTGGCCGCGGGCTCTCCTGTCGGTTCATCCCCCTGCAATCCCCCACATCCCACCCCTGCCAATCCGAACCACAGCAGGGTGCTCCAATTCCTTGCATTCATGTCTTCCCCTTCCGGCCCACGGCGGTCGGAGGGTGGGATGCGAGGCTTTGTCTTCCAAGGGGCACCCCAAGGAGGTAGGATTGTTTGAAGTTTTTGACTGTTTTTATCGGGTGTGGCTGGAAAGCCCGTGCCTGCGCTGCCTGACTCAGGGCCGGCGCCGAGGCAGCCCGATGAGATAGGTGATGGTCATTCCCTGCGCGCGATGAACCCCGTTGTGCCAGCGGTAGCCATCGGTATCGAGCCCCTCCGTCAGCTCCTCGAGGTCCTCCGGCGCGTAGGTCCGCAGCGACGACACCACGCCGTCCCAGAGGATGAGGAGGGGAATGATGGGCACCAGGTAGGTGAGGAGCAGCCGCCACCCGCTCCTGGGACGGATGAGCGGGGTGAAGCCCCACACGAGTGGCACGATGAGCAGGAGTTGGAGGAGGACGTACGGCAGCGAGCGCTGCGTGAGCTCGAAGGCGGCGATGGGGACTCCGCGCGTGGCGGCGTCCGCGAGGAGCGCGCGAGCCTGCTTCGGGGGGAAGTGGTGCAACGCTTCGAAGAGGGTGCGCAGACCGGTCAGCTCCTCCGGGACGCGAGTGACGTCGACCGGGGTGTCGCGGTATTGCGCGCCCGCGGGCAGCTCCGGCACCGGGGTGGGGTGGAGGTCGGTGAGCACCACCTCGGCGTCAGGGTGCATCTTGCGCAGCACCGGGAGCAGGGTGCGCCAGGGGCCTCCCGCGCCGGAGCAGAGGTCCACGACCCGGTCGGTGCCCGACATGCGGAGCAGCTCCGCCAGTTGCGGCGCCACGCTGTCGTAGGGGCGCACGCGGTCGAGCACGACACGCAGGTAGTCGACCTCGCCCCGGCGCAACAGCGCGGGCAGCCACGGCTGGTCGAGGAACTCGAAGAGTTGCAGGCGGGGAAGAAGTCGCATCGCCAAGAGGATAGGGCCAGCGCACGACGCCTGTCTTCATGGGTCTTCCGCGGCCTCCGCGCGCGGATGGTAGCGCGCGTGCACGCCATGAACCCGGAGCCTCCAGGGCTCCGGGGGCCCTACTTGCTCACCGCGATGGACTTGCGGAAGAGCGCCAGGCTGTAGACGAAGAACCCCAGGCCCACCGCGCTCACCATCAGGAACTGGCGCCAGACGGCCCATATCCCTCCGCCGCGGTAGATGATGACCTGCGAGAAGCTGACGAATTGCCGGGCTGGCAGCAGGTACGTGATGTACTGCAGCCACTTCGGCTGGCTCTCCACGGGTGTGCTCCCGCCCGAAAGCAGCATCAGCACCAGCACCACCAGGATGATCAGCAGCGCGAACTGCGCCATCGAACGTGAAATCGTCCCCAGGAAGATGCCCAGCGCCGTGGCGAAGAACAGGTAGAGCACGACGCCGACGAACCACAGCACCACCGACCCGGCGAACGGCACCTTCAGCACCATGTGCACCACCAGGAGGAGCGAAGCCCCGGTCGCGACGAGAATCACCAGACCGTTGGCCCAGACCTTCGCCATCGCGATCTCGAACGAGGTCAGCGGCATCACCAGCAGGTGCTCCAGCGTCCCGTGCTCGCGTTCGCGGATGACCGCCGCGCCCGTCAGGACGACGGTCAGCAGGGTGATCTGGTTGATGATGGCCACCACGCTCTTGAACCAGGACGACACCCCGTTGGGGTTGAAGAGCTTGCGGACGACCAGGTTGACGGGCTTCGGTCCCGCCTCCTCCGTGCGCTTGAGAAAGGAGGCGATCCGGTCGTTGATGATGTTCTTGATGTAGCCGGAGCCGATGCCCGCCTGCTGCATGGCGGTCGCGTCGATGTTCACCTGGATGTCCGGATTGCGCCCCGCGCGAAGGTCGTGCTCGAAGCGGGGCGGAATCACGACGACGAACATGAACCGGCCCCGGTCCATGTCCGCCTGGACCGCATCCGGGGAGATGATCTCCGGCAGCTTGAAGCGGGGCGGATAGAAGGCGTTGAGCAACTCCTTGGACAACGCGGACCCGTCCTCGTCGGCGAAGGCAATCGAGGCGTTGTTCACCTCGCTCGAGGTCCCCGTGGCCTGGACGTAGATTGCCAGCGTGAACGCGTAGACGACGAAGACGACCAGCACCGCGTCGCTGAGCAGGCTGCGAATTTCCTTCAGCCCGAGCCACAGAATGTTCAGCAGCGAGTTCACTTCTATTTCTCCTGCTTTCTCAAGCCGATGACACTGACCGCCAGCAGGAGGGGGACGCACGCGGCCAGGAAGGCGACATCCCGCATGAGGAGTCCCGCCCCCAGTCCCTTGGTGAAGGCGCCCAGGCTGGCGTGCATGTAATAGGTGGCCGGCCAGATGGACCCGACGACCCCGGCTCCGCCCTGCAGCGTGGAGACGGGCTGCAACAAGCCGGAGAACTGGATGGTCGGCACGATGGTCAGGATGGCCGTGACGAAGACGGCCGCCACCTGGCTGCCGGTGAAGGTGGACGTCACCATCCCAATGCCTGTCGTCGCCGCGACGTAGAACAGCGTGCAGAGCATCAACGTCAGGAAGCTGCCCTTGATGGGAACGCTGAAGACGACCAGCGCCAGGGCGGTGAGGATGAAGAAGTTGATCATGCCAATGACGATGTAGGGCAGCTGCTTTCCGAGCAGGTACTCCAGCCTCCCCGTGGGCGTGACGTAGAAGTTGATGATCGACCCCAGCTCCTTCTCCCGCACGATGCTGACCGTCATGAGGATCGCGGGAATCAGCAGCAGCAGCAGCGCCGGGACACTCGGCACGATGGAGTAGACGCTCTCGAAGGTTGGATTGTAGAGGTAGCGCTCCTCGATATTGGCCGTGTCCTTCTGGGCCCTGGCTGAAGCGAAGCCGCTCGCCGGATCCCGCAGCATCCGGTTGTGGACCCCCTGGACGTATTGCTCGACGGTGTCGCCACGGAAGGTCATGGCGCCGTCCACCTGCGCCAGCACCTCCGGTCCCGAGCCCCGGCGGAATTCCAGACCGAAGCGGGGCGGAATCTCCAGCACCATGGAGACATCGTCGGACTGGAGCCGGCGGAGCGCCTCGTCCGCGGAGGAGACGGGCGGAGTCGGGGCGAAGTAGGGTTTCGCCGCGCTGAACTGTTCAAGGTAGGCGCGGCTCTCTGGCGACTGGTCCATGTCCAGCGCGGAGTAGCGGATGTTCTCGATGTCGGTCGTGATGCCGAAGCCGAAGACGAGCATCAGCACCGCCGAGCCGATGAAGGCAAACCCCAGCCGGACCTTGTCGCGGAGGATCTGGATGGCCTCGTTGTGGGTGTACGCGAGCATCCGGCCGAGCCGCAGCCGGAGTCCGGCCCGGTCCGTTCGTGGCGCGGCCGGGGGCTGGAGCGGAGGGGCTTCGGGCGCGTGGGCGGGAGTCACCTCCTTGGCTGGCGCGTCCTTGGTCTCGGCGCGGGCCTTTTCGGCGATGGCGTCTTCCATGTAGCCGATGAAGGCGGTCTCCAGGCTGTCCGCGTTGCGGGACTCGATGAGCTTCTGGGGCGTGTCCGCCGCCAGCACCTGTCCCGCGTTCATGAGGGAGATGCGGTCGCAGCGCATGCCCTCGTTCATGAAGTGCGTCGTCACGAAGATGGTGACGCCCTGCTTGCGCGACAGGTCGATGAGCAGCTCCCAGAAGCTGTCCCGGGCGACCGGATCGACTCCCGACGTGGGCTCGTCCAGGATGAGGATCTGCGGCCCGTGCAGCACGGCGACGGCCAGCGAGAGCCGCTGGCGCAGGCCCATGGGCAGGTCCCCGGCCAACGCCCCCAGATGCGCGCCCAGGCCGAACCGCTCGACCAGCTCCTCGATGCGCGCCTTCGCCTTGTCTGGCGGCAGGTGGTAGAGCCGGGCGTGCAGGACCAGGTTCTGCTCGACGCTCAGCTCGCCGTAGAGCGAGAACGCCTGCGTCATGTAGCCCAGGTTCTTGCGCACCTCCATGCTGCCGGCGTCCACGGAGCTGCCGAAGAGCTTCGCCGTCCCTTCCGTGGGAGGCAGCAGGCCGGTCAGCATCTTCATGGTCGTGGACTTGCCGCAGCCGTTGGAGCCCAGGAAGCCGAAGATCTCCCCCCGCTCGATGGACAAGGTGACGTGGTCGACGGCGGTGAAGGTCCCGAAGCGGCGGGTCAGCCCATGGGCCTCGATGGCCAGCTCCGCATTGCCAGACACGCGGGGCGGGATGGTGATCTCCTTGTGGCCCCGCCGCTTCTCCTCGGGCAGCAGCGCGATGAAGCATTTCTCCAGGTCCTGGGTCCCCGTGCGCTCCATCAGCTCCGCGGGGGTGCCCGTCGCCAGCACGCGCCCCGCGTCCATGGCGACGATCCAGTCCCACTGCTGGGCTTCGTCCATGTAGGCCGTGGAGATGATGACGCTCATTCCGGGACGCCCGGCGCGGATATCGTCGATGAGCGTCCAGAACTGCCGCCGGGAGAGCGGGTCGACGCCGGTGGTGGGCTCGTCGAGGATGAGCAGGTCCGGGTCGTGCACCAGCGCGCCGCACAGCCCCACCTTCTGCTTCATGCCGCCAGAGAGCTTGCCTGCGGGGCGCTCCGCGAACTTGCCCAGTCCGGTGGCCGCGAGCAGCTCCGGGACGCGCACCTTGCGCTCCTCGGGAGACAGCCCGAAGAGCCGGGCCATGAAGTCGACGTTGTCGTAGACGCTGAGCTCCAGATAGAGGTTCTTCCCCAGCCCCTGGGGCATGTATGCGATTCGCGGCCCCACCGCGCGGCGGTGCCGGGCGTCGGCGATGTCCCCGTCCAGGACCGTCACCCGGCCCTGCTGCATCTTCTTGGAGCCGGCGACCAGGGCCATCAACGTCGACTTGCCCACGCCGTCAGGCCCCACGATCCCCACCCGGATGCCGCTCGGAACGTCGAGCGAGATGCCGTCGAGCGCGACGACCTTGCCGTAGCGGTGGGTCACGTCCTGGATGGAGACCACGAGCCTGCTGGAGGCGCCGCCCGGCGAGTCTGGAGACACGGATGAGACCATGGCTGAGTCCTTCCGGGTCGCCGGGCTAACGGGATGCGGATTCGCCTGTGATGACGTTCTGCAAGCGGGAGGGCCACTCCGCGGAGGGGTCCACCTTGACGTAGCCGACGCCGCGAATGCCTGTCTTGATGCGCTCGACGTAGCGGCTGGCCAGCTCCCGGGGGACCTGGAGCTTCAAGCGGAACACCAGCTTCTCCCGCTCGCTCTTCGTTTCGACCTGCTTGGGGGTGAACTGCGCTTCCGGGGACACGAAGGACACGTAGCCGGGGATCGAGCGGTTGGGTTCGAAGTCGACGGTGAGGCGCGCTTCGGAGCCAAGCTTCACGCGGGCGGCCTCGCTGGCTGGGAGGAAGATCTCCATGAAGACGTCTTCCAGGTTCACGAGCGTCAGCGCCGGTCCACCGGGCGAGAGCACCTCGCCGGGCTCGGCCAGACGGTAGAGGACCCTTCCCGTCACCGGAGACTTGAGCGTCGCATCCGCGATGCGCGTTTGAATCGTCGCGGCATTCGCTCGCGCGACCTCGATCTCCTGCTTGGACGTCTTCAGCGTGGCTTCCGCCTCCGCCAGGCTGGCCCGGGTGGTCTCCAGCTGGCTCGTGCGAACGTCCACGTCCCGCTGCGAGCCGGCGCCCTGCGACACCAGCCTCCGGGCGCGCTCGGCCTCGATGGTGGCGAGCTCGATTTCACTCTTCTGTTTGACGATCCCCGCCTGGGCCACCGCCAGCTTCTCCTGCGTGGCCGCGAGGTTCGCGTTGGCCTCCGCCAGGCTGGACTCCAGCGTGGTGGTGTCCAGTTGCACCAGCACCTGACCCGGCTTGACGAGGTCGCCCTCGTTGACAAGGATTTGCTTCACCCGCAGGGGTTCCTTGGCGGAGACATCCGCCAGCTTCGACTCCAGCCGGCCGTTGCCCGAGACAATCCCCTCCGGCAGCTCGGATTTCTTCCCCTTCCAATACCGGAAACCAATGAACGCGATGATCGCGATGGCGATCACCCCGATGACCCACTTCATCTTCCCTTTCGGGAGCTTGGGCATGGCGGACTCTCTATTGCTTTCCCGGTTGCGAAAGCGTCTTGGCTTCCTGCGACCGCGGCTTGGACAACATGTCGCCCCAGTGGGTCCGCTGCTCCATCTCGCTTTGCATGGGCTCCGGCACGACGGGCTGGCTTTTGCGGACCTCCCAGCCCCCGCCCAGCGCCTTGTAGAGGGCGACCAGGTTCGTGGCGATGGAGGAGCTCGTCTGGGCCAGGTTGTTCTGCTGTTCCAGGAGCGAGCGTTGCGCGTCCAGCACGCGCTGGTAGTCCACGGCGCCTTCGCGGTACTGCACCACCGCGAGCTCCACGGACCGCTGCGCGGCCTTCACGGCGGCTTGCTGGAACGCCATGGCCTTCTGGGCATTGACGAAACCCGTCAGGGCGTCCGCAACCTCCTGGCCCGCCTTGAGCACCGTGTTGCGGTAGTTGACCAGCAATTGCTGGAACCGCGCGTCCTCGACACGCACCCCGTTCTTCAGGCGGCCGTAGTTCAGGAAGGGAAAGACGATCCGGGGACCGATGGAATAGGCCAGGCTGCCGAGTGAGAAGAGATTGCCCGAGGCCGCGCCACTGGTGCTCGCCTGGAGCCCGACCGTCCCGAAGAGGGAGAAGCTCGGATAGAGCTCCGACTCGGCGATGCCAATCCGGGCACACTGCGCGGCGGCATACAGCTCCGCGCTGCGGACATCCGGACGCCGCCGCAGGATTTCAGCCGGCATGCCGACAGCCACCGTCGCGGGCGCCACCGGAATCTGCTTGGGGCCCGCCAGCAGGGCCTCCACGGCTCCCGTGGGCTGGCCCAGGAGCGTGCTCAGGGCGTTGCGCGCCTGCTCCAGCCCGCCTTCCAGCTGGGGAATGGTGGCCCGGGTGCTCTCCAGGAGGGTCGCGGCCTGGGTCATGTCGAGCTCCGACGTGACGCCGTTGTTGAAGCGCGACTCGGCGATCCGGAAGCCCTCCTCCTGGATCCGGACGTTCTCCCGGGCCTGCTCGATGAGCACCTCGAAGGTCCGGACCAGGACATAGGTCCGCGCGACCTCCGCGGTGAGCGAGACGAGTGAGGATTGGTAGTCCGCCACCGACCCGAGCAGGCTGGCTGCACCCGATTCCACTCCCCGCCGGTACTTGCCCCAGAAATCCAGCTCCCACAGCGCGTCGAAGCCCAGCTGGTATTCCAGGTAGTGGCGGTCGATGGAGCCGAGGTTGGCCAGGTCCACCAGGTTGGCCCCGGCGGAGTTCTCACTGCGTCCCACCGCGGCGGCGCTGCCGGTGGCCACCTGGACCTGCGGAAACTGCCGGCCGGTGAGGATGGCCAGCTGGGCGCGCGCCTCCACGATTCTCAGTCCGGCGATCTGCAGCGGCAGGTTCTGCCGGTAGGCGACCTCGACGAGTCGATCCAGCGACGGATCCCCAAACGATTTCCACCATTGGGTGTCGACCTCGGACTGCGTCGACAGCCGCGGGTCGCCCTGGGTGCGCCACTCCTTGGCGATCGCGGCCTCGGGCTTCGTGAAGTTGGGTCCTACCGTGCACCCTGAGAGCGCTGACAGGACGCCGAGCAGCGGCAAGGCGCCGACGAAGGGTGCGAACCCCGGCTTCATGCCCTTCATGGTGCTGTCCGTCCCCGGCATCCGCGACACCTCGATAGGTGGGGAGGATCCGCACGTCGCTCAGCGCGCGGAAGTACGAGCTGTCCGAATGCCCCGCGGGACAGTCCGAGATGTCCTTTCATCAATGCCAGACACAGGCCTTGGGGCGACGTGGATGTCGCCCGCCGCACAGGGTTGGCGTCCTTCGGCCCGGAGGAAGCATCTCCCTTGGGTACGCATTGCGCTTGTCGTGGGTTCGCACGACCCTGGGGGCATGGCACAGGACACCCACTCGGAGCCCCTGAAGCGCAAGGCCTATGACAAGGAGCTTCGCAAGCTTCAGGCCCGGCTCTGCCAGCTTCAGGATTGGGTCAAGCAGGAGGCGATGCGCGTCATCGTGGTCTTCGAAGGGCGGGACGCCGCGGGCAAGGGGGGGACGATTCGCGCCATCACCGAGCGGGTGAGTCCCCGGGTGTTTCGCGTGGTGGCCCTCCCGGCACCTTCGAGCCGGGAGAAGACCCAGATGTACCTCCAGCGGTACGTGCCGCACTTTCCCGCGGCGGGCGAAATCGTGATCTTCGACCGCAGTTGGTACAACCGGGCCGGGGTCGAGCCCGTGATGGGCTTCTGCACCCCCGAGGAGCACGAGCGCTTCCTGATAGGTTGTCCCGTCTTCGAGCAGTACATGGTCGACAGCGGAATCATCTTGCTGAAGATCTGGCTCGAGGTCGGCAAGGCGGAACAGGAGCGGCGGTTCGCGGCGCGGGTCGACGACCCCCTCAGGCAGTGGAAGCTGAGCCCGATGGACATCAAGTCCTGGAAGCGTTGGTACGACTATTCCCGGGCGCGGGACCAGATGCTGGCCGCGACGGACACGCCGCATGCGCCCTGGCACATCCTGCGGTCGGACAACAAGAAGAAGGCGCGGCTCAACTGCATCCGCTTCCTGCTGGAGCAGATTCCCCACAAGCGGGTGAAGCGCCCCAAGGCGAAGCTGCCCCGTCGTTCCACGCGGGGCGAGTACGACGACGACGCTTCGCTCCAGGGGAAGAACTTCATCCCCGAGAGGTACTGAGCCCGCACCGCTCCCTCAGGGAGCTTCGTCGCTCGCGAGGAGGGCGGCGGGGTCCGCCACCACGATGTCCGCGCCGTGGCGGCGCAGCTCGGCGGGCTGGCCCAGCCGGTCGACGCCAATGACATAGGCGAAGTGGGCCGCCCGTGCGGCCGCGGCGCCGGCGGGCGTGTCCTCGAAGACGACCGCTTCCTCGGTGCTGGCACCCAGGGCCCGCGCCGCCGTGAGGTAGAGCTCGGGAGGCGGCATGGCGTCGAGCCGCGCGTCGAAGAGGTCCGCGATGCCGGCCGACTGGAGCATCTCGGCGCAGTGCCTGCTCGCGGAGACGGCCGCGGTCCGGAGTCCCGCGGCGCGTGCCGCCTGGACGTAGCGGACCGTTCCCTCGTACGTCTCCACACGCTCCTGCCGGAGCAACTCGGCCAGGAGTCCTGACTTGCGGTCGTTCAGCGCGTGAACCGTGCTCTCCGGCAATTCAATGCCGCGGGCGTCGAGGAACGCGTGGATGCCTTCCAGGGAGGGCTTGCCGTCGAAGTAGCGGCTGTAGTCGCGCACCAGGTCGAAGGGGATGAAGGGCTGCCCGGAGGACTTCGCGCGCTGCCGCAGGTAGTAGTCACACAGCTGCTTCCAGGCCCTGGCGTGGAGGCTGGCGGTCTGGGTGAGGACGCCATCGAGGCCAAAGAGGCAGGCGCGCGCACGGGGCGGAAGCCCCAGCTTCGTCCGTGCGAGAGGCGGCTGGCCCAGGATGAACAGGTCGACCGCGTGGGCGAACCCGTCCTCGTCGTTGGGGCGGGTGACGTGGCGTGCGAACCGTTGGACCTCGGGACTGGCGTTGCCCATGGCGATGCCCAGGCCCGCGGTGTTCAGCATGGGCAGGTCGTTGGCCATGTCCCCGATGGCCGCGATCTGCTCCAGGGGAAGCGAGAGGAGGCGCGCGGCCTCGCGCACGACCATCCCCTTGTTCGCTTCGGGGTGCGTGACGTCGACGTAGTAGGGCGTCGAACGCGCCGCCGACGCCTCGGTACCCAGCCGCAGGGCGAGCTCGGCCTCGCAGCGCGCGACCCGCGCCGTGTCCTCGCTTACCCCGACGAGCTTGATGGCGGCGTCGAGTACGCCGTGCAGGTCCGGGACGACGACCGGGTCGAACCCGACGTTGCTCCTCTCCCTCGCCACGCGGAAGGCCTCGGGGCCGCGGAGGAACCAATCCACTCCCTGGTATACCCAGACATCCAGGCCCGACTGGAGCATGAAATCAACGGCCTGTCTGGCGATGGCGGGGGGAAGGGTCCGCTGCGCCAGCACCGTCGTGAGATCGGGTTTGACATACATGCCGCCGTTGAAGGCGGCCAGGGGAGCGGTGAGCTTCAGCGGGGCCACCAGCCCTGCCATCCCTCTCGGCGGCCGCCCGCTCGTGAGGGTGAACAGGATGCCGCTGGCTCGCAGCCGGGCGACGGCGTCGCGGGTCCGCTCGGTGAGGACCTTGTCCCGCGTCACCAGGGTCCCGTCGATATCCGCGATGAGCAACTTGATGGTCATGGCTGTCCCCAGCGCCCGCCCGTTCGCCGCCGCGACCGCACCCCGGACGCGCGTTGCCAGTGACAGCGGGGGCCAGAATCAAGATGGCATCGCGGCGTGGGCCGCACCATCCAGCCCGGTGCTCGAAGGCAGCCCCGTTGCCGAGCGCTCCGACGTCAGTTGTCGGCACATCAGGACGCCCTCAGGTTTTCATCCATTGGAGGGGAGGAACACATGCCGACGATGCCAGGGCTCGCCGAAACCGCGCGAGCCATCGTTGCTGATGGAAAGGGCATCCTGGCGGCGGACGAGACGGTCTCCACGATCACGAAGCGCCTGACCGCGCGCGAGATCGAGTCGACCCGGGACAGCCGCCGCGCCTACCGCGAGATGCTCTTCAGTACGCCCGGCATCGCCGCGTTCATCGGCGGTGTCATACTGCAGGACGAGACCATCCATCAGGACAGCGCGACAGGCACCCCGCTGGTCGAGCTGCTGGAGGGCCGCGGCATCATCCCCGGCATCAAGGTGGATGCGGGCGTCCGCCCCCTGGCCGGCGCACCGGGAGAGTCCGTCACGGAAGGGCTCGACGGGCTCCGCGAGCGGCTGGTGGAGTACCGCGAGCTGGGGGCGCGCTTCGCCAAGTGGCGCGCGGTCTTCTCCATTCGCGAGGGGCTGCCGAGCGCGCAGTGCATCCACGCGAACGCGCACGCGCTCGCGAGGTACGCCGCCCTCTGCCAGGAGCAGGGCCTGGTGCCCATCGTGGAGCCCGAGGTCCTGATGGAGGGGGCACACGCGCTCGAGCGGTGTGAGGACGTGACGGGGCGCGTGCTGCACGCGGTCTTCAACGAGCTCTTCGACGCGCGGGTGTCCCTGGAGGGGATGTTGCTCAAGCCGAACATGGTCACCGCGGGCCACGGGTGCGCGAGGCAGGCCCCGGTGGAGGAGGTCGCGGAGGCGACGTTGCGCGCCCTGACGCGCCATGTGCCGCCCGCGGTCCCCGGGGTCGTCTTCCTGTCCGGCGGACAGGATCATGTCCTGGCCACCGAGCACCTCAACGCCATCAATGCGCTGGAAGGCCCGAAGCCCTGGACGCTGAGCTTCTCCTACGGACGCGCGCTGCAGGACGAGGCGCTCGAGGTCTGGCGGGGCCGGCGTGAGCAGGTGCCCGCCGCCCAGCAGGTGTTCCACCACCGCGCCTGGTGCGACAGCGCGGCGGCCCTGGGCAGGTACAGCGGCAACATGGAGGACGAGACGGGCTTCGCCCAGGCGGCGGAACCGCCCTCCATCCACGGCCCATCCGACTCACCACTCCACACCCACCACTGATGGGAGGCATGTCATGTCACACCCCGAAGGGACGGAAGCGTCGGAGTATGAGCCACCGTTGTCCGCCAGGGAGCACGGCCCGGGGCCCTCCGCTCCAGGCCGGGAGCGGACCCGGGAGGGCGGGCCGCTCACCGCCAGGGAAGTGGAGTTGATGAACGCGTACTGGCGGGCGTGCAACTACCTGGCGGTGGGGATGATCTACCTCCAGGACAACCCGCTGCTGTACAGGCCCCTGGTTCCGAAGGACGTGAAACACCGGCTGCTCGGCCACTGGGGCGCGAGCCCTGCGCTCTCGTTCACCTGGGTCCACCTGAACCGGCTCATCGTCGAACAGAACCTCGACGTCATCTTCGTGGCCGGGCCGGGCCACGGCGCCCCGGGCGTGCTCGGGCCGGCGTACCTGGAAGGCACCTATTCGGAGGTCTATCCAGACAAGAGCCAGGACGCGGAAGGGATGCGGAAGTTCTTCAAGCAATTCTCCTTCCCCGGCCACATCGGCAGTCACGTCACCCCGGAGACGCCGGGCTCCATCCATGAGGGCGGCGAGCTGGGCTACAGCCTCTCCCACGCGTATGGCATGGCCTTCGACAATCCCGACCTCATCGTCGCCTGCGTCGTGGGTGACGGCGAGGCGGAGACCGGGCCGCTCGCGACGGCCTGGCATTCGAACAAGTTCCTCAACCCCGTCCGGGACGGCGCCGTGCTGCCCATCCTGAACCTCAACGGGTACAAGATCGCCAACCCGACCATCCTCTCCCGCATCAGTCCGGAGGAGCTGGAGGCGCTGTTCGTCGGCTATGGCTACAAGCCCTACTTCGTCGAGGGCAGCGACCCGGTCCAGATGCACCAGAAGATGGCGGCGACCCTGGAGCGCGCCGTCGAGGAGATCCGGGCCGTGCAGAAGACGGCGCGGATGACGGACACCCCGACGCGCCCGCGCTGGCCCATGATCATCCTGCGCTCGCCCAAGGGATGGACGGGTCCGAAGGAACTGGATGGCCACAAGCTGGAGGGCTCCTGGCGCTCACACCAGGTTCCCTTCGGCGACGTGCGCGGCAACCCGTCGCACCTGAAGGCGCTCGAGGACTGGATGCACAGCTACCGGCCCGAGGAGCTGTTCGACGCGGAGGGACGGCTGCTGCCGGAGCTCCGGTCGCTCGCCCCCAAGGGACGCCGCCGGATGAGCGCGAACCCCCACGCCAACGGCGGCCTGCTTCGCAAGGCGCTCAGGATGCCGGACTTCCGCGACTACGCGGTCAAGGTCGGCACGCGCGGCACCACGCTGCATGAGAACACGAAGCCGCTCGGCGAGTTCCTGCGCGACATCATGCGCGACAACCCGACGAGCTTCCGGCTCTTCGGCCCGGACGAGACCGCCTCCAACCGGCTCCAGGCCGTCTACGAGGTGAGCAAGAAGGTCTGGATGGCGACCCTGTTGCCGGAGGACGCCGACGGGGGCGAGCTGGCGCGGGACGGCCGCGTCATGGAGATGCTGTCGGAGCACACGCTGCTTGGCTGGCTCGAAGGGTATCTGCTCACGGGGCGCCACGGCCTCTTCCACACGTACGAGGCGTTCGCCCACGTCATCGACTCCATGTTCAACCAGCACGCCAAGTGGTTGGACATCAGCAAGAACCACGTGAAGTGGCGGGCGTCCGTCGCGTCGGAGAACATCCTGCTCTCCTCGACGGTGTGGCGTCAGGACCACAATGGGTTCTCACATCAGGACCCGGGGTTCATCGACCTGGTGACCAACAAGTCCGGCTCCGTCACGCGCATCTACCTGCCGCCGGACGCCAACACGCTGCTGGTGGTGGCGGACCAGTGCCTGCGCAGCACCGACTGCGTGAATGTCATTGTCGCGGACAAGCAGAAGCACCTGCAGTTCACCAACATCGACGAGGCCATTGCCCACTGCGCCAAGGGGCTCGGCATCTGGAAGCGGGCCAGCACGGACGAGGACGCGGAGCCGGATGTCATCATGGCCTGCTGCGGTGACGTCGCGACGCAGGAGGCCCTGGCCGCCGCCTCCATCCTGCGCTCGCGCGCACCGTCCCTGAAGCTGCGCTTCATCAACGTCGTCGACCTGTTCAAGCTGCAGTCGTCGGCGGAGCACCCGCACGGCTCCACCCAGCGCGAGCTCGAAAGCTTGTTCCCGCCGGGCAAGCCCATCATCTTCAGCTTCCACGGCTATCCATCGCTCATCCACAAGCTGGCCTATCGCTTCATCAACCACGAAGACCTGCACGTGCATGGCTACCGGGAGAAGGGCAACATCAACACGCCCTTCGAGCTGGCCATCCTGAACGAGACGTCCCGCTTCCACCTGGTCATCGACGTCATCGATCGCGTGCCCGGGCTGCACGCGAAGGCAGGGCACCTGAAGGAAGAGATGAAGAACGCCATCCTGGACAACCTGGCCTACGCGCACGAGCACGGCAGGGACCGCCCCGAAATCGCGGACTGGACCTGGCCGGATTGAAGAAAGGCTCACGCATGGCGCGCGGTGGCGCCATGCGTGAGCCGTGCGCTACTGCCCCAGGGTGACGCGGAAGATCTTCTCGTTGCTGTTGTTGGGGATGCTGTCCTTGTCGCCCTGGTTGGTGGTGGTCATCCACAAGTTGCCATCAGGGGTCGGCTCGACGGTGCGCAGCCGGCCGTAGGTGCCCACGAAGAACTGCTGCACGTTGGTCAGGCTGGTGCCGCTGATGACCTCCCGGTAGAGGCGCGTGCCGCGGGCGCAGGCCACGTAGAGCACGTCGCGGACCACCGCGATGCCGGAGCAGGAGCCATCCGCCGTGGAGTAGGTCTGCTTCGGCGCGATGTACCCGGCCGTCGCGCAGCCCGAACCGCCCTGCGACACCGTCCCCTCGCAGTTGGGCCAGCCGTAGTTGCCGCCCTTCTGGATGAGGTTGGTTTCGTCCATCACGGAGTTGCCGAACTCCTGTTCCCAGAGGCGGCCCTGGGAGTCGAACGCCAGTCCCTGCGGGTTGCGGTGGCCGTAGCTCCACACGGAGTTGCCGAAGGGGTTGTCGGAAGGGATGGTGCCGTCGGCGTTGAGCCGCAACACCTTGCCGGCCAGGTTGTTGAGGTCCTGCGCGTACGCGCCGTTCTGGGCATCGCCGGTGGACGCATAGAGCTTCCCGTCCGGTCCGAAGCGCAGGCGCCCGCCGTTGTGGAACTTGTTGCGGCCGATGCCCTGGAGCAGCACCTGGAGCGAGGCGGTGTTCAGCGCGCCGTTCTCATACCGCAGGCGCACGATGCGGT
The DNA here is from genome assembly GCF_003611695.1 of Corallococcus carmarthensis. Lineage (GTDB taxonomy): Bacteria > Myxococcota > Myxococcia > Myxococcales > Myxococcaceae > Corallococcus > Corallococcus carmarthensis. The sequence continues at coordinate 81,793 of NZ_RAWE01000002.1, forward strand.
TGTCGGTGGGGGAGGTGTGCATCACGTACAGCCAGCGGTCGGTGGCGAAGGTGGGGGAGAGGACCAGGCCCATCAGCCCGCCCTCGCCGTCGGTGCTCTGCACGTTGGGGACGGTGCCCACGGACGTCTTCTGGCCCGTCGCCGGATCCAGGCGGACGATGTCCTGCGCGTCCCGGCGGCCGTAGAGCACCGAGCCGTCCGGCAGGTTCAGCAGGCCCCACGGGATGTCCGTGTCGGTGGCGACCTGGGTGACGGAGCAGACGGGGTTCGCGCAGGCCTGACCGGTGGTGACCGTCGCCGCCGGGCTCTGGGCGGACGCGTTGCTCTGCGCATCGCGGGCGAGCACGGCATAGCTGTAGGCCGTGTTGGGGGACAGGCCGCTGTCGACGAAGGTCGTCCCCGGCGGCGAACCGGACACGGTGCCAATCTTCACGCCCCCGCGGAACACGTCGTACGCGCTCACGCCCACGTTGTCGGTGGACGCGGTCCAGGTCACGGTCACGCTGGTGCCGGAGGCGGTGGCGGCGACACCGGTCGGGACGGTGGGCGCCTGGGTGTCCACCTGACACGGCGGCGGGGTGATGGAGAGCGTGGCGCTGCCCTGAGAGACATTGCCCGCCGCATCCCGCGCGTTCACATACAGGCCCCAGGTCGCGCCGGGGACCACGGTCAGCCCGGTGGACACCGTGGCGCCGGAGACGGACTTCATCAGCTGGCCGTCATGGTAGACGTCGTAGAAGGCAACGCCCTCATTGTCCGTGGACGGCGACCACGACAGCGTGGCCGAGTTGCACGTCACGTTGGACAGCGCGAGCCCCGTGGGCACGGTGGGGGGCTGGGTGTCGGGCGGCAACGACCACTGCTGGTTCGTCTGGCCGTTGCAATTCCAGGCGACGACCTTCGAGCTGTTGGCGGTGGCCTGTCCGGACACGTCGAGGCACAGCGCGGACGCCGTATGGACCACCGAGCCGTTGGTGTTGCGGACCCAGCGCTGATTCGCGGTCCCATCGCAGGTGGTGCTGATGGCCCGGGCTCCGGCGCTGGCGGTCTCGGGCTGGATGCACCGGGCGCCGTCGAACGCGCGCAGCTCGCCCTCGGGCGTGAACAGGAACCGTTGGTTCGCCTGTCCGTTGCAGTCATAGATGTGGAGTTCCTGCCCCGGCGTCTGGCTGTTCTGCGCCACGTCGAGGCAGCGGCCGGACTGCACGCCGATGAGCCGGGTGCCCGCGGTCACCGCGGCGGTCTGCGCCTGGGGGCCGGGGTCGTTCTCCGGCTTGCCTCCGCAGGCAGTGACGGCGACGAAGAATACGGCCAGCCCGGTGCGGCGAACGGCGACGGGCAGGGGATGCACGTGCATTGAAGCCCTCCTTAGGTATTCCACCTCTTTCAAGGATTACAGGATGGGGCTCAAGTGAACTCTTGGGGCCGTCTTCGCGGATGTTGAACCCCAGGCAGAGGAGGAGGGAGTACATGCCGTCCCTCCTCCCCCGTCAGCTCACAGCAGGCAGGCTGGAGCGCTGTACGTCAGGATGACCAGGCCCGCGTTGCCACCGCCCGGGAAGGCGGCGCCGCCGTCTCCTCCCCCCGCAAGAAGGGGAGGCTGCTGTCCCATGGGTATTCCAAGCCAGCCAATATACGGCGTGGTCATTGGCTGAGCGGGGCCGGTATTGCCCGGTCGATTGATACCTCGCCCCCGAGTCTTTCCGCGCGCAGGCGGCGCAGGCGGCGGTTGCTGATCATCAACCCGTTGATTCCACCGGATGTCGCACGCGTGAACGTGACCGCGCCGAGCGAGCCCACGAAGTGGTCGCCACCCACTGCGTCCAATACGACCTCATCCCGGCGTGGCCAGCGGACCGCCAGCTTTCCGTCCGCGACGCGCACCGTGTAGCTCGTATCGAGCTCGTCGCTGCGGTACTGGCCCACGAACGCCGCCAACGCGGAGGCCGAGGGCATGGGCTCGGTCAGGCGGATGAAGTTCCGCGTCGTCGGCCAGAAGTCCTGGATGCTCAACCCGCGCGGGGATGAGAATCGCCATACGTGCATCGACTCACCCGGACGGAACGCGCCGTTGCCGATGGGCACGAAGGCGGTGGGCACGCCGACCTGGCGCAGCGCTCCGTCCTTGAACTCCAGCCGAACCACTTCATCCGTCTGGGGGCTCCAGTAGTCGCCGGCCAGCGCTGACACCTGCGCGTCCGCCAGCTTCACGGCGGGCGGGACCTCGTCCTTCATGTGCGCGCCCAGGTACACGTCGGCGACCTTCCGCGCGAGCTCTCCGGCCTCGATGTTGCCGCCGTTGCATAGCGTGACGACAGCGACCCGCTGCGCTGGGAAGAGGAGGGACTCGGTGCGGTAACCGCCGTCCATGCCGTCGTGGCTCACCATGTCCAGGCCGCGATACCCCGCCAACCGGAGGCCGCCGCCGTAGCCCGTCGCGGTGCCGTCGTTCAACCTGCCAGAGGTCCGCGCCCAAGCGACCAACGCCTGCCCGCCGACACGCCCGTCGAGCAGGTTCTGCTCCCACTTCAGCAGGTCGCCAATCGTGGAGAACAGGTTGCTCGCGCCAGAATGGTCGGAATTGGAGACGCTGAGGCGCCAGCCACCGCCCTCGCGGGAGGTGTAGCCCCAGGCGCGCCGGGAAAAGAGCTCGGTGTGGTCCTCGCGGAAGTGGGTGTCCGCCATGCCGAGCGGCTTGAAGATCCGCTCGTCGGTGAAAGCTCGCAGCGACTGACCGGAGACGCGCCGCACCACGACCGCTAGCAACGTGTATGCGGCATTGCCATACAGGACCTCCGTGCCCGGTTCGAAGTTCACGCCGCGTTGCCGGCTCAGCGCCCAGAGGACGTCTGCTTCGGTGGACACGTCATCACCGCGCCAGCCCGCCAGATTCAGCAACTGTCCCTGCTCACGCAGCCCGTTGGTGTGATGCATCAGGTGCGCGAGCGTGATCGTCTTTTCATACGCGGGCAGCTCCGGCACGTACTTGCGGATGTCATCGTCCAGGGAGAGCTTGCCCTCCTGCGTCAGCAGTCCAATCGAGAAGGCAGTGAACTGCTTGGAAATGGAGGCGATGGAGAAGACCGAACGCGGCGTGACAGGGACGTCGTGCTCCAGGTCCGCCATGCCGTAGCCTCGCGCGTAATCCAGCACGCCGTCGCGTGAGATGCCCACGGCGCAGCCGGGCAGGGTCTTGCTGTTCCACTGCGAGAAGAGGACATCCACCTGCTTGTGGCGGTCCCTGGGCAGGGTCGCCGCGACCGGAGCGGCAAGGGCGGGAGCACACGTGAGCGCGACGAACAGGAACGACGACACGAGCAGCTTGCGCGGCATGGAGCGCCCTCAGGGCAGGAGGTGAACGGGGGCACCGTGCCTGCGCTGACGCCACGCTGGGGAAGTGTTCAGCCGGTGGTGACGGGCCTGCGGCGAACGGGCCCCCGCGTGCGGCGAACGGGCCGTCCGTCAGCGCAGGGGGCTCGGCGTTCCTGGGCCCGGGAGCATGCCCCCCTCTTCCATGGGGACGGACTCCCGGGCCGTGGCGGCTCGCTACGGGTGGCAGGTCCGATACGCTTGCGTGGTGGAGGAGGTGTCTACCGCGCAATAGAGAAACCTGCTGGACGTGTTCCCCCACTTGTCCGTGGCGTCGACCCAGAACGGCAGGTCGGACTTGATGAGGGTGGTGCCAGGGATGTTCCACCACGCCGACCAGGGCGCCTGGGTCAGCGTGGTGGAGAAGGTGGGCGTTACCAGCCCTCCCCTGAGCGCGACGGACTTGATGCCGCGGGGGTCGCTCGCGGGCTCCGCGGAGATGAGGTACGAGCGGCCCGCGCCGTAGACCGTGAGGGTGAGGGTGGGCCCCGTGTTGTCCGCCGTCACCGTGCGCGTCTCCGGCGAACTGGAGACGCCGTTGATGTCCGTGCACTGGAACAGCAGGGAGTAGTCGCCGTCCGCCCGGCCCGTGGTGTCGACCACGAACTCATAGGGCGCGGTGGTGTCCGTCTGGGTGACGACGCCACCTTCGCGCAGCTCCACGTGGTGCACGCCCTCCGTGTCCGTGCACTGCACGGTGAACTTCGGCTTCTTCGGCAGGGTGTCGTCCCGGGTGATGCCCGTGATGACCGGCGGGGTGAGGTCCTTGAGGAACGTGGTCACGAAGTTCGCCGTGTTGCCGCACTGGTCGCGAACGACGGCCTGGAACGTGTGCGTCCCCGCGGCCATCGCGTCCCCGAACTCCAATACGTAGGACGGTGTCGTGGGCTGCGCCACCAGCGCCCCGTCCACGGACAGCGCATACGGATACACGAGGCCACAGCCATCCGTCGCGCTGACGGTCAGCCGCACCAGCGAGCCCAGCTGCGTCTTGGCGAACGTCACCGCCGGGGGCCTGCGGTCGAGCGGGGCCCCCCCGGACGTAGTCCCCTTGTTGCCGAAGGCGTCCGTCACCTCCACGGTGAGGTTGTGGACCAGCTCATCCAGCGGCGTGTAGTCGGCCTGATACGTCGTGGCGTCGTTTGTCTTCGTGGCGAACACGATGCCGTCCACCTTGAAGTCCACCCGTGACACCGCGGAGATGTCCGACACCGTGATGTTCACCGGGAACGGGGCCTCGTCACCCGTGCCCACCGTCATCGTCAAGATGGGCGGCGTGTTGTCCACCTTCAGGTCGGCATGGTGGACGGCGGTGTTCAGGTATTTGTCGTAGACCTTGATGAACACGTCATGGGTGCCATCCGTCCAGGTGGAGGTGTCCAGCACCTGCTCATAGGGGGGCTCGAAGATGCCGTACATGAACTGTCCGTCGGCGCCGAAGTCCACGGTGAGGATTCCGGAGGCGTCGCTCGCGGTGACGGAGTAGCGGGGCTGCTTCGGCGTCCCGGAGCGGAGTACGGAGTAGGTGGGCGGCAGCTTGTCCATCGCGACCGTCACCGTGGTCGTGCCCAGGTTCCCCCAGAAGTCCCAGGCCTGCAGTTGAATGGTGTGGTTGCCATGGGCCAGCGCGGCGCCCGGCAGGACCTGCTCGAACTGCCAGCCGGACAGCGACTTGATCTGCGCGCCGCCGTCCACCACCAGCCGCGGCGCGGTGGTGTACTGCCCCGGCACCTCGGCGTCGGTGATGGTGCCTGTGCATTCGATGTCCTGGTTCAGCTGCCGGCAGCTCAGGGTCGTCTGCGGAGGTACCGAGTCCGGCGCGTAGCCGACGTTGATGGCCGCGAATGCCCGGGCCACGGTCTTCATCCGGGGGCCGTTCAGCACGCCGTCCCGCGCGGTCGCCGCCGCGAGCGCCGCCTGGCGGGCCTGCACGTAGTCCGTGTCCAGCGGCATCAGCTGCACCGCCTGCGCCCAGATGCGCAAGGCTTCCGTGGGCCCCAGGCCGCTGAACCCGGCGGGCACCAGCTCGCAGTGCCACGGGCTCGTGGTCTGGCTGGCGCAACCATAGGCCAGCAGCAGGAACATCCGGCTCAGGGGGCCCGAGGAGTTGTGCTCATTCGCGGCGCCGATGGAGTCGAACCACTCCGGATACTGAGGCTCCAGGAGGCTGCGGGACGTTTCGCCCGTCTCCTCGCCCATGGTGAGGTTCGAGGGCTTCACCACCACCCCATCGATGTTCGTCGACGTCGATGATATCCGCTTCGCGTCGCGCAGCAGCTCGGTGACGAACCCGAAGATGTCTCCCGTGCCCTCGTTGAGCCCGGCCCGCTCCGAATACTCCGTGGGGACATCCGAGGGGTCCCCCGCCAGCTCCCGGGCGAAGAAGTCATGGGCCAACTCGTGGGCCACGATGTCGGTGGTCGTGAGCGGGGTCTTGGGATTGCCGCTGAGGCTGCGGTAGCCGAACCGGACCTTCGGCCTGCTCACGCTGGGGAAGTAGTAGGCGTTCGCGACGTTGGCGTGCACCTGGACTTCGAAGCGTATGCCGTTTCCCGCCGGACCCGCGCGCCCCAGGAAGGTTTCGTAGACGGTCCACGCCAGGCCCACGGCGTAGTAGGCGTCCACCGCCGCGGTCTCTCCGTTGGTCCCGAGCGTGCCCCCTCCGCTGTAGCGGAGCCCGTCACCCAGATACAGGTCCGGGGTGTAATAGAGCTCCCAGGTGCCGCTCCTCTCCGATTGAGGGACATAGGCGTAGTAATCATTGGTGTACACGTCCCGCAGCCGGGTGACGTTCCCCAGGGATTCGGTGAACACGGACATGTTGAACGTTCCCGCGTAGTAACCCGTCCCCCGGGCCTTCTTGAACGTCCCCTGCAAGCCCGTGTGTTCGAGCGGCTCCAGGCGCAGCACCTCTCCGGTGCGTGCATCCACCTGCGCGCTCCATTGCCGCGGCAGGTCCCCGCCCGTGGTGAGCTTGAGCCGGTAGATGAGCCGCAGGCCCGTCACCACCCGCTCGAAGTCCTCGGCGTTGCGAGGACCGGCGACCCGCGCGGCGGCCTCCTTCCGGAGCTGGCGCGTCTGGATGGGTAGGAGTACGAGCCGCGCGGAGTCCACCTGCGCGGTGGGGTCCTTCAGGGCCGCGAGCGCGGCGTCCCGGGCCTGGGCCTCGGTGAGCCGGGCCTCCGTCTCCACCGCGCCCGTGGGCTGGAACCGGGCGTTGGAGAAGAAGGTCTGGTCCAGCGTCGTCTTCGCTTCCAATCCCCAGACCGGTACGCCCCGGAAGTGGAGCGCCTGCCGCGCCCCCTTCGCGTCCGGCACCAGTGACACGTCCCGCAGGTCGAAGCCGCGCTCCGCCACGAGCTGCTCGGCCCGGGTCCGGGCCTGGGCCTTCTCGGGCTCCGGAGCGTCCTCCGGCGACGTGGGACCACAACTCAGACACAACAAGACAAGGCTGCCCCGCAGCCATGAATTCAATCGCATGGAACTTCCCCCTCTGCCGGACTCGTGAAGACATCCAATGCCCGTGAATGCACGATTTACTGATTTATTGCAATCCCACCCACGCAGCTCAGACCGAGGCGAAGAGGTCCCTGGCGACCAGCAGCATCGCGTCGGCTTCGCGGAGCGGGAAGGTCTTGTCCGTGAGGCGGGCGGACTCGATGCGGTCCAGCCGCAGGATGCGGACGGCGTCACGGAGGTGGTCCCAGACGAGCAGGTACCAGGCGGGCCACGCCAGCATCAGGTAGTGGGGCTCCACCACCCGCGTGGTCCGTTCGCGCGCGCTCCGGTACACGACCTCCAGGGTGCGCTGCTCGAAGAAGCCGTCCTGCACGAGCCCCAGGACCGCGGGACGCGGACTCTCCCAGGTCTCGGAGACCCGCTGTGACGCGAGCGGGCCATGGAGGATGCGGCGGCGCAGGCGGTTGACCCGGCTTCGTTCCTCCGGAGGGAAGGCCATCGCGATCTTCTGGCGAAGGCCCTTGAGGCTCGACAGGAGCAGGGGAGAGCGCATGCGCTCACCAATCGCCAGCGCCAGGAGCAGGTCGAGCGCCTCGCGGTGGTTGAGCTGAAGCCTGCCCAAACCCATGCGCGCCGGCACCCGGACCCCGCCGCCGCGTCCCCGCTCCGCTTCAATGGGAACACCGCGAGCCGCGAGCCGAGCCATGTCCCTGCGCAGGGTGCGCAGGCTGACGCCCAGTTCCTCGGCGAGCCGCGGGCCGTTCCAGCTCCGCTGGGAGGCGAGCAGACCCAGGAGCCGGTCCAGGCGCTCACTGACGCTCTCGTGGGTCTCTTTCATCAAAGGTGCCACAGGCTGTCACCATTACGCGGAGAGTCAAGGCACTGCGAACCACCGCAGCCACTCAACGAAGACGGGAGTCACGATGAAGATCGCACTGGTGGGAGCCACGGGAAACGTCGCGGGGCGTGCCTTGGAGAAGCTCGTTCAGGCGGGGGCGCGGACGGTCGCGCTGGTCCGCCATCCGGAGAAGCTGCCGGAGTCCCTCCGCTCCCGGGTCCAGGTGGAGCAGGGGTCACTGGAGGATGGCGCCTTCGTTGCCCGTGCGACCCGCGCCGCCGACGCCTTGCTCTGGCTGACGCCGACGACCTTCGACGCCCGGGACTTCAGGGCCCACACCCTGGACCTGGCGCGGAACGCGGCGCGGGCCCTCCAGGAGAACACAATCCAGCGCGTGGTCTTCGTATCGAGCCACGGCGCGGACCGCTCAGGCCTGGGCCATGTCTCCTTCGCGGGCGAGGTGGAGCAGGTGCTGGAGGCGGCCGCGCCGCACACGGTGGTGCTCCGGTCCGCGGGCTTCATGGAGAACCTCTTCACGTCGGTGGAGGCGCTGAAGCATGGGCAGCTCTTCACCCTGCTCCCCCCTGACAAGAAGTACCCGCTGGTGGCCACGCGTGACGTCGGAGACGTGGCCGCCCGGTGGCTGCTGGACTCCACCTGGACTGGCCATCACGTCCGGGGCGTGCACGGCGCGGAGGACCTGAGCGCGCACGACCTGGCGGGCATCCTGGAGCGCGTGCTCGGAACGCCCATGCGGTGTCAGCAGGTTCCTCCCGAGGCCATCCGCGACGCCTTCCTGAAGCGCGGGATGAGTCCCTCCGTCGCTGACGCCTACGCCGGCATGTTCAAGGCCTTCGCCCAGAAGGACTACCGGCCCACGGAGCCGCGCACCCCGGAGACGACGACGCCCACGACGTTCGAGTCGTTCGTGCGCGAGCGCCTGGCGCCCCGGCTCCGGTGATGCGCGCTACTTCTTCGCGCCCCGGCCCTTGAACAGCTTCTGGCCCAGCGTGAAGAGCAGCACCAGCACGGCGCCGGCGCCCAGGCCCACCGCGGCGTTGAGCAGCATGGGGGCGAGCCCGCCCAGGATGCTGCCCACGCCCGGCACGGCCGCGGCCCAGGCGGTGAAGGACTCCTCCGCGTGGTGCAGGCCGGAGACGCCGTGCACGAGGATGCCGCCGCCCACCAGGAACATGGCCGCCGTCCCCGCCACGGACAGGAACTTCATCAGCAACGGCGCCGCGCGGAGGATGCCCGCGCCCAGGCCCTTCGCGAAGCCTCCGCCCTTGCGGCTGAGGTACAGCCCCGCGTCGTCCAGCTTCACGATGCCCGCCACGAGCCCGTACACGCCCACCGTCATGATGAGGGCAATGCCCACCATCACCGTGACGCGGGTGGCGAAGTCCGCCGTCGCCACGGTGCCCAGCGTGATGGCGATGATCTCCGCGGAGAGGATGAAGTCGGTGCGCACCGCGCCCTTGATCTTGTCCTTCTCCAGGGCCACCAGGTCCACGTTCGGGTTCGCCACCGCCTCGCGCAGCTCGGCCTGGTGCGCGCTGTCCTCGTCCTGGCTGTGCAGGAACTTGTGCGCGATCTTCTCGAAGCCCTCGAAGCAGAGGAAGGCGCCGCCCACCATCAGCAGCGGGGTCACCAGCCAGGGCGCCAGCGCGCTGATGGCCAGCGCCGCCGGCACCAGGATGGCCTTGTTGACCAGCGAGCCCTTCGCCACCGCCCACACCACCGGCAGCTCGCGGTCCGCGTTCACGCCCGTCACCTGCTGCGCGTTGAGCGCCAGGTCATCCCCGAGCACGCCCGCCGTCTTCTTCGCCGCCACCTTCGTCAGGATGGAGACGTCATCCAGGATGGTCGCGATGTCGTCGATGAGCGCAATCAGGCTGCTGCCTGCCATGGAAGTCTTCCGGGCTGGAGTGAGGGACCAATGCCTTTGTGGCCATCGCGGGATTAGCACAGCTGGAGGGGGCTGTGCTCCAGCGACCGGAGGTCATCCTCCCGGCGGCACGTCCAGCGGCAGCACCGTCGTGAAGGTGGCGCCTCCGCCCTCCGTGGGCTCATGGTGGATGCTCCCACCATGGGCCTCCGCGATGTGGCGGGCCATCCACAGGCCCAGGCCGAAGCCGCCGTGGTGATTGGCGGGGACGGCGCGCTCGAAGCGCTCGAAGACGCGCTCCTGGTCATCCGGCCCGATGCCGTCGCCATGGTCCCGGACCGCGACGCTCACCCGGCCCGCCGCGCGCGCCACGGCGACCTCCACGGGCTTGCCCATCCCGAACTTGAGCGCGTTGTCCACGAGGCTTGCGAGCAGCTGGCTCAGCCTGGCGCGGTCGTAGCTCCCCACCACCGGAAGGGGCGCCTCCAGGGTGAGGACACAGTCCGCGCGAAGGGCCTTCTCCTGCGCCTGCGCCACGACGTTGGCCGCGAGCTCCGCCAGGTCGACCGCTTCCCGTGACAGGTCCAGCGGCCCGGTGACGAACTCCGACACGTCCACCAGCTGCTCCACCAGCCGCGACAGGCGCTGGAGGTGCTTCTCCGTCGTCCGCGCCTTGACCCGTGTGGCTTCCGGCGTCACGTCCGCGGCCGGGACGTCCAGGCTCCGCACCAGGGACTGGATGTTGAGCGACAGGGCGCTCACGGGCGTGCGCAGCTCGTGGCTGACGAGCCGGAGGAACTCGTCCCGCGTCCGCACGGACTCGCGCAACGAATCCCTCTCCACCTCGTTGCGGACCACCTCCCGGCGCACGCGGGCCATGTCCAGCTGGGTGCGCACCCGCACCAGCAGCTCGCGCGCGGAGAAGGGCTTCACCAGGTAGTCATCCGCGCCGCTCTGCAGCCCCTCCACCGTGGCCTCGTCGCCCGCGCGCGCGGACAGCAGGATGATGGGGATGGCGCGCGTGCGTTCATCGGCGCGCAGCGCGCGCACCAGGCCAAAGCCATCCATCACCGGCATCATCACGTCGGAGAGGATGAGGTCCGGCGGACGGAGGCGCGCCTGCTCCAGCGCGTCCTGCCCGTTCCTGGCGGTCTCCACGTGCGGGAAGCCGGGCTTGAGCAACCCCGTGACGTAGGAGCGCAGGTCGGCGTTGTCGTCCACCAGGAGGATGCGGGAGTGCGCGAGCTCCGGGGAGACCTCCACCGCGGGGGCCTCCACGGCGGGCGGGGCGCCGGTGTCCGTGGCGGTGACGTCCGTGGACCAGCGGCGCGTCTCCTCGACGAAGGGCGCGGCACCCGACGGCACCGGGGTCTGCTGGGGGGACGTGCGCTCGACGCGCTCCGGGGGCAGGTGGGCCGTCCCTCGTGGCAGCCGCACGGTGAAGGTGGTGCCCTTTCCCAGCTGGCTCGTCACGCCGACGTTGCCCCCGTGCAGCTTCACCAGCTCCTGCACCAGCGCGAGGCCGATGCCCGTCCCCTCGTGGCTGCGGCCCTGGCTGACGCGGACGCGGTAGAAGCGCTCGAAGACGCGCGGGAGTTCTTCCTCGGGGATGCCCACCCCCGTGTCCTCGACGCGAAGGACGGCCTGCGCGTCCTCCCACCGCAGGCTCACGCGGATCTCCCCGTGGTAGGTGTACTTCACCGCGTTGGAGAGCAGGTTGAGGACAACCTTCTCCCACATCTCCGGGTCGACGTAGAGGGGCTCGGGCAGCGGAGGACAGTCCACCACCAGCCGCAGGCCCGCGCTCTCCACCGCGGACTGGAAGGCGCTCGCGAGGCTGGTGGTGAAGACAGACAGGTCCACGGGCGCGTAGCTGGCCTGGGCCCGTCCCGCCTCCATCCGGGAGAAGTCGAGCAGGGTGTTGACCAGCTTGTAGAGCCGCAAGGCATTGCGGCGCACGAGGTCGAGCGACTCTCCCTCCAGCGACTTCGTCGTCTTCGCCAGCGCGTCCTCGACGGGGCCGAGGATGAGCGTGAGCGGCGTGCGGAACTCGTGGCTGACATTGCTGAAGAACGCCGTCTTGGCCGCGTCCAGCCGGGCCAGCTCCTCGGCCCGCTGCTTCGCCTCTTCATAGGCGCGGGCGCTGGAGATGCCGGCGGCGAGCTGCCGCGCCAGCAGCTGCAGGAAGCCGCGGTACTCGTCATCCAGCGCGCGCAGGGGGCTCAGTCCGGCCACGAGCACCGCCGTGGTCTCCGCGTCCGCGCCCATGGGCACCGGGAGGATGAGCGCACGCGTCGTGGGCTCCGGCCAGGGCCCGCCAGGAAGGGGCCCGAAGCGCTGGGCGAGGTCCTCGACGAGGACCTCCTGCCGCGACTCCACGACGCTCGCGAGCGGCCAGGAGGAGGTCGCGTCCACCGCCAGCGTCAGGGGCGCGGCGGCCTCCCCTCGACCCAGGCCCGCGCAGCTGACCAGGCGCGCCTGCTCCGCCTTGACGACGTACAGCAGCGCGAAGGTCACGTCGTGCGCCGCCTGCGACAGGACCTCCTCCAGTGAGCGGAAGATGTCCTCGACCTTCTTGTCCAGGGCCATCCGGATGGACAGCTCCCGGAGGATTCCCAGCCGGCGGTCACCCACCACCTGCCGCGTCGTCTCGCTCGCGATGGCGAAGAGGCCGGCGATCTCCCCCGACTCGCCGATGGTCGGGTTGTAGGACCAGGTGAAGTAGGACTCCTCGCGCAGGCCGCCGGGGCGGCGCGCGAAGTTGACGTTCCCGTCCTCGATGTAGATGGGCTCGCCCGTGTCCTGGGCGCGTTTCATCAGCGGTCCCAGCTGCCCCCACTCCTCGACGAGCGCTTCGTTCCCGCGCGCGCCCAGCGTCTGGGGGTGCTTCGCCCCCAGGATGGGCCGGAACGGGTCGTTGTAGAGCATCCGCAGCTCGGGGCCCCAGAAGAGGATGATGGGGTAGGGCGAGCGCAGCATCGTGCTGACCGAGGTCCGCAGGGACTGGGGCCACTGCTCCAACGGGCCCAGCGAATTCGTGGACCAGTCATGGGCCCGCATCAGGGCGCCCATTTCGCCGCCGTGCTGGATGAAGGGCTCCTCCGAGCCCGCGCGGTGGCGTGCGTCCGGCGTCTCGGATTCGCTGGGGGCCGGCGCGTGCGGGCGGGTCGAGGAGCTCATCGAGAGCGTTCGTTATCACACGCACTCAGGGCCGTGCGGAGCGTGTGAAAGGAAGGTTGGCCCCTCGACGCACGTTCCGGAAGGCGGCCCTCCGGCCCCCGCCGCCCGGTGTGGTCGCTCGCACCCTCTCCGTCGGGTCGGGCGGACGTTCATCACGCGGGCGGCCCACCGCCCGAGGGCCTACGGGCGGGGTGTGCCCTGGCGCGCGGCGTCCACACTCCAGATGCCCGAGCCGCGCGCGGCGATGTAGAGGAACCCGAAGCAGTAGAGCGCCGCGAGCTCGCCCTGGTTCAGGATGGGGATGAGGTTGCCCCCGTTGGGGGCGACGTGCCCGAGGAAGAAGGCGAACGCCATCGTGCCGCTCGCGATGAACGCCGCGGGGCCCGCGAACAGCCCGAGCGCGATGAGCGCGCCGCCCACGAACTCGATGATTCCCGCGCCGTAGACGACAAAGGGGGGCGCCCCGGCGGGCACACCGCCGAACAAGCCGAAGAGCTTCTGCAGGCCGTGCTGCATGAACATCAATCCGGCCATGATCCGGAGCAGCGCGTAGATGCGTTCAGTGTGGGGCCGCAGGAATCCCATGACATCCTCCAAGCATGTGCCGGGGGATGGGGAGGTCCCGGCATCGGCCCGCGGACCATAACAGCGGGCCCGCGCCCATGCCGGACGCGGGCCCGGGGACCTCACTTGGAGGACTGGGTCATGTGCTCGTCCACGATGGTGAGCTTGTCCACCGCGCCCGTCATCCCGATGTGCGTGAAGTAGGAGTACGGGTAGGCACCGTCCGCGAGCTGCTCCACGAACTCGATCTCATCGCCCGTCACCTGGCTGCCGTCTTCCAGGGTCACCTGGAACGCGCCTTCCTGGAAGCGCAAACGCCAGATACAGGCACCCATGACGCCCGCACCCGTGTTCACGGCCATGCCCTCCTGGCCGAAGTAGAGGTCCGGGTGGCGCTCACGGTCCATGTACGCCCAGATCTGCAAGGAGGTCCAGTTCCACCAGCCGTGCGGAAGCATCCGGGCCACCTGCTCGCCCTGGTTGCGCACGGTGATGACGTAACCGGAGCCGCCCGGGCTTCCGGTGAACGTGGGCAGCACCCGCATGCCGCCCGGAACGCCCGGCTCCGGCGCCATCGCGATGGTGCTGATGACCTGATCCGCGTTCCGGCCGTAGTACGTCACGCCCTCGGTGCTCGCGCCGAACTCCACGATGGACTGCTGCCGCCAGCTTTCGGCGCGGCCCACGACCCCGGCGACGCCGTCCTGGCCCAGCTTGGCCAGGCCGGTGACCTCCAGGCCCTTGTCGGTGGACTTCAGCGTCGCGTTGCCCGTGGCACAGTGGGTGATGCCTTCGAAGCGCTGCACACAGTTCCTCGACGCCGCCATGAGCTCCTGTGACGTGGAGGCCGGCGCGGACTCCTGCGCGGGGTCCCCCTGGCAGCCCGCGAACACTCCCACCAGCGTGGCCGTCAGCATCCGGCCCATGAACATGCCTGCGCGCGTCATCGACATTCGTGTCTCCTTGGGGTGTGGACAGCGGGCGGCAGCCATCTGCAATGGACAGACCACGGCGCATGCCTTTGCAAGCCCTGGAATGACAATGATTGTCGTCGGGTGACTGTGACGGTTCAGGTTACAGGAATAATCGTTTTGTGGCTTTTCCGGTTATTTCTGCCGCAGCCCGTCATGGCGGGAGGCTTCGAGCTGTGCTCGCGCCGCGTCAATGGTTTCGAGCAGGGCGATGCTGTGCGCGAGCGGATGCAGGGGCGACTCGGTGCGCCCTTCGGCGACGTGACGTGCGGACGCCGCGGCCTGCCAGGCGAGGCCCTCGCTGCCGTGGAGGCCGGACGGGTCGGTCCAGCGCAGCCGCTGGTCCGACCTGGCGGCCTTCAACGTGAAGCCGCCGGGCGTGAAGAAGCGCGAGTCGATTTCGAGGCGCGCGTGCGTGCCCGCGATGACGGCCTCCTGGGGCGTCTCCGCGAAGAGGGTGGTGTGCAGCAGCGCCTGCGCACCCTGGGGATAGGTGAGGACGAGGGCCGCCTGTCCATCCACTCCTGTCTGGGTGAAGGAGCCCGTGGCGTGCACATGCGGGGGCGGGCCGAGCACGAGGTGCGCGAGCCAGATGGGATAGATGCCGATATCGAGCAGCGCGCCACCGCCGAGCGCGGGGTTGAAGATGCGGCCTTCGGGGTCGAAGTCGAAGCGGCCCCCGAAGTCCGCCATGACGAGCTGGAGGTCTCCGAGCACGCCTTCATGCAGCAGCCGTTCGATGAGCAGCGTCTGGGGGAGGAAGCGCGACCACAGGGCCTCCATGGCGAAGACGCCCGCGGCGCGAGCGGCCCGGGCGATGTCACGGGCCTCGCCAGCGTTGAGCGCGAGCGGCTTCTCCACGAGGACGTGCTTGCCTGCGGCGATGGCGAGCAGGGCCTGGCGCTTGTGCTCACTGTGGGGAGACGCCACGTAGACGATGTCGACGTGCGGGTCGGCGACGAGCTGCTCGTAGGACTCGTGGACGCGCGCGACGCCGTATTGCGCGGCGAAGCGGTGGGCGCGCTCGGGGGCGCGCGAGGCGACCGCGTGGACGCGCTGGTCGGTGTGCCGGTGCAGGGCCCAGACGAAGCCCCCCGCGATGCGGCCGGGCGCGAGCACGCCCCAGCGCAGCGTGGGACCTCCGCGCAAGGGGATGGCTTCGACGGAGGGGAGGGTGGTCGGGAAGGCGCTCACGGCCCTGAATCTAGCCTCCGGGGCCGTGGCACGGGCTCACATGCGCCAGAAGCGGCGCACCTGGGCGTCGGTGCGTTCCTGTTCGGCGAAGCGGACGAGGAGGGGCTCGGACATGGCTTCAGGCACGCGCAGCTGGGCGAGCATCGCGCGGACCTCGAACTTGCGCGTGAGGCCGAGCAGGGCCTCGCGCTCGGGCAGGGTGAGGCCGGGGTGCCAGCAGTCCGCGATGAGCACCACGCGGCGCTCGGTGCCCCGGTTCCAGGTCTCGTGCTCGAAGGAGTCGTGGAAGGTGAGCACGCGGCCCGGCTGCCAGTGCCGGGCTTCCGAGCCCACGCGGATGCCGCAGCCCTCCGGCACCTTGAGCCCCAGGTGCAGCCGCATCCGGAAGCCGTCCCACGAGCAGTGCGGCGTCAGCGTGGTGCCGGGCGCGTGCGAGGAGAAGAGCACGTCCGCCAGCGGGAAGCCGGTGCACTCGCCGTCCAGCGACCGCACCGCGGCGGCCGTCTCCTCCATGGCGAGCTGGGGCCAGAAGAGGCGGTCGGTGCGCTCGCCGCCGAAGTAGATGGGGTGCACGGACCAGCGGCCCGTGCCGACGATGCCGGAGTCGTAGTGCAGCAGGTCCGCGTTCTCCAACCGCTCCAGGTCGCGCGTCACGGCGGCCAGGCAGCCCTCCAGCGCCTGCGCGGCCGGGGGCGGCGGGTCGCGCCACGGGTGCTCATCCAGGCCGGGGAACGGAGGGAAGATGGTGGGGGACTGCTCGGGCCGCGCAGGGGGCGTGGGCACCTGGCCCGCGAGCATGCGCAGGTAGTGCTTCAGCCGGTCCAGCTCCGGGCCCGCGCCCAGGACCGTGTCGAAGTAGCCGCCCTGCCGGGCCAGGTCGACGATGCGTTCGCGCACCTGCGTGGTGATTTCCTGGGGCGACGTCTGGGCGGCCATGGTGCGGTGCCTCCGGTGGGGAGGCGCAAGCCATAGCGCGCCGGCGTTCACAGCGTCCAGGGCAGGCCCGGTGCCTTCAGGGATGGAGTAGGGTGCGCGTTCGATGTCGCTCCCCCTCGTCCACATCTACTGCGACGGCGCCTGTTCGCCGAACCCCGGCCTGGGAGGCTGGGGGGCCATCCTCATCGCTCCCGAGCGCAAGGACTACCGCAAGGAGCTCCAGGGCTCGGAGGCGGACTCCACCAACAACCGGATGGAGTTGACCGCGGCGCTCGTCGCGCTGAAGGCCCTGAAGATGCCGTGCCGCGTCCAGGTGTTCACCGATTCGAAGTACGTGTGCAACGCCTTCGCGGAGAAGTGGCTGGACGCGTGGCAGGGCAATGGCTGGCGCACGTCAGCCAAGAAGCCCGTGTCCAACGCGGACCTGTGGCGCGAGCTGCTGGACGCCGTCCGCGCCCATCAGGTGACCTGGCACTGGGTTCGGGGCCACTCGGATGACGTGGAGAACAACCGCGCGGATGCGCTGGCCGTGGCGGCCCGGCTCGAACTGGCGGCCCGGCTGGGACGGTAGGGGTCACGGAGCCGGGTTGCCGGCAGGCCGGCTGTTCGAGGCCGTGGGATGCGTCGGGCGCCAGCTCAGCATCATCCGCAGATAGGGCGCGGGCTTCGTCGAGGGGGAGAAGGTGGAGGAGATCCGCTTCCGGTCCTCGTCGAGGAGGGCGTAGTCATTCATGAAGTCGACGCCCACGGATGAGCTCAGCCACAGGTTGTCCGTGCCCATGCGGACATTCATGGTGGGGCCAAAACGCAGCGACGTCTCACGCGCGAAAAAGGCACCCTCCAGCGGGCTGTTGCCCGGTGGCTGGATGCGGAAGACCTGGAGGTCGAATGCGCCCGTGAAGCCCCATTCGAAGCCATTGCCCACCTTCATGAGCATCGAGGCCCGGGGAAATCCCACCTCCAGGATGTAGGGCTCCTTGCGGTAGGCGAAGCCCACCAGGGGGAAGATGGGGACGATGGCGAACGGATATTGCGAAGCCAGGCCCAGGGTCAGCGTCATCCTCGGGTCTCCGCCAATGAAGTAGTTCGCCATGACGAAGGCCGACCAGGACGCGTCCGTCCCGAGGTTGAAGTCCTTGGTGAAGTCCGTGCTCGCGCTTCCCGAGGCTCCGGCCATCAGCAGCCACCGGGGGGCCACCGGGCGCACGAGCGTGAGGCCCAGCTGGAAGTTCTGGAACTTGCCGCCCAGCTTTCCCTCCGGAGCGGTGAGCAGCCGGCCCCGGCGCTGCATTTCAATCCACTGGCCCCCGAACCCCAGCAGCGGAACGAGTCGCGTCTGGCCCAGGGTGAAGGAGGGCAGCAAGGGGCGCACCTCGAGCTGGAGGTGCCCCTCCAGCTTATCGCCCTGCGAGCCAATCTCCGTGCCGCGTGTGAAGGTGAAGCCCACGTAGCCGCGGTCCTCCGACGTCTGCGCGCTCGTGGTGCCAGCGGACAGCAGGGCGGCGGTGAAGAGAAGAAGGCGGGTCCCCTCACTCCGGGCACGGGAGGGCGCCTTGCGGACGGGGGACAACAGGGTGGTGGCGTGGGTGAGGTTCATGGTCCGGCGCGGCCTCCTCGGAATGGGCTGCACTGCGATTGAAGGGATGCAGACAATGCGGTGGGGCCGGCCCTCACCCTCCGCGGCTGAAGCGATTTCACGCGCGTGTCACGGCTTGCGCGCGGTGCGACGGCCTTCTTGACGGTGTTTCACCAGGGGCTTCCGGGGACTGGAGGCCGGGAGGGGAGACTTCCTCGCCGGGCGGCCCTCGCCTCCGCGCGCGGGCTCCTGTTTGGGAGGCGTCCCCTGCGGCAACAGCATGAGCATGTAGAGCATCATGAACATGGCGACTCCTGTGAACCACCCATGGAGGCAGGTGTTACTAAGCTCCTGCTCAATAATTTGACGAGCGAAGGAGATGTGGGGCCTGGGGCGTCATGCGGAGGGCTTCAGCGGCGGGTGGCCGGCTCGGCCGGGCGTTGGGCTCCGTGCATCAGCAACTCGAGGAGCCTCCGGACGAAGAGGGGCGCCGTGGGATGCTTGAACGGAGTGGTGGGGGTGCGGAAGATCTGCCCCACGACGTAGTCCTTGAGGCCGCCCAGGAAGGCGTAGGTGAACACCTCGGGGTCCACGGCCCGGAGGCGACCCAGGTCCACCTCACCCTGGAGATAGGCCACGAGGAAGTCGAAGTAGGGGTCTCGTGGATGCGAGGTGCTCGCGGAGCCGCCGGACGCGGCGGGGGCGCTCGGGTTGCTCAGCGCGAGCATGGACAGGGGGATCATCACCCGGAGGGTGCCCACGAGCGCGACCCCCGCGTCCTGGAGGTTTTCGACCACGGAGCCCACGCCAATGCGTGCCTTGAGCTCGGCGACCTCCGGGGGCGGGATGAGGTCCACGTCGAGCGCCGCGCGGAACAGCCCTTCCTTGGTCTTGAACCGGCGGAAGATGATGCCCTCGGACACGCGCGCCCGCTCGGCCACCATCGCGGAGGTGGCACGCACGCCATGCGCCAGGAAGATCTCCCGCGCGGCGTCGAGGATGTCTTCGTCGCGAATGGAGACGGGGCGGGCCATGGAGTTATCGAGTTTTTACTCAAATACTTGTTAGTACGCGGCCTCCCCGGGTGTCAAGTTCAGGGGGGCGCGCCTCCCGGGCCGTTTCTCCACGCCGGAGAGACGACCGGTAGGATGACGCTCCATGGACATCCTCCTGATGTGTCTTGCCCTGGCGGTCCCCCCATTGGTTTCGAGCCCGGTGGACTCCGGAGTGACTGCCGCGTCGGGGGCGGTCGAGGTCCGGTCGCTTTCGCTGCTGGGTGTCGACGTGAATCGCGGCCTCGTGGGCCTCAAGGTCGTGACGACCGCGAAGGCATACGACGAACTGGATGGTTCGAGCGTTGGAACCGAACGCATCACGCCCGCGCGTTGTCAGTACGCTGGCATGAACAAGACGCCGTTCGATGGCGTGATGCTCGCCCTCCTGCGCGCCGGAGCGGACGACGAATCGTGGGAAGTCTATGAGCCCACGCACCATGCCTCGGGGTGTACGGCCCCTGCCGTCTCCAAGGCGCGACTCGCCGAGGCCAAGGCGGCGTTCGCCAAAGCGAACATGCCCATGGACAAGGAGGTCCCGTTCACGGCAACGCCGGACGCCAAGGGGCGGATGTCCCTGAAGCTCGGCGACCGCACGGTCGTTCTTCAGGCGGTCGAAAAGGACGAGGCGTGCGACGCCGAGGCGCAGCCTGAGAAGGTCAAGGCGTCGCACTGCGACGAAGCGAACGATCGAATCCTCATCGTGACCGTCCTGGCCGACGGCAAGCCTGTCCATGAGAGCTGGGGCACCTACACAGCCTCCTATGCAGGCCATGCCAGCTTGAAGGTGATGGGCGCTTTCGTGAGTGGCACGAAGGTGCTCCTGCTCCAGCGGTTCACGGTGGGAAGCGGCATGAAGGGCCCCAGCGAGGCATCCACCACGCTCAGTGTCTCGCCTGTTCTCGACTTCGCCCCATGAAGCACCGGGTCGTTGTGTTCGCGCTCGCGGCATCCGCGCGTTTGCTCTGACGCTGTTCTTCGGCGAGCCGTTTGACGACTTCGCGGAACGGCAGGGATTGCGACCGCGGCAGGCCTCTCACGGAGCCGGGACGAACGGCTCCACCCCGGCCGGCCCTTTCGTGACTCGCGCCTCGTCGCCGGCGGTGAGTCCCCGCAGGGGTGTATCCCGGCCCGCGACGATGAAGGGCGCCCAGTAGTAGGGATGGGGCCGGTGCTGACGGAGTGCGCGCATGGCCTCTCGCAGCGCCTCGCCCCGTCCCCGTCCCGCCAGCAGGTGGCGATAGTAGAGCTCCATCAGCGCGCTCGTCGTCTCATCCTCCACCTTCCACGGGCTCGTCACGACCGTCTCCGCGCCCGCCACCAGGAAGGCCCGGCGCAGCCCGTACACGCCCTGCCCGAGCGGGACGTCTCCTCGGCCCGTGTCGCATGCGGACAGGACGACCAGCTGGGTGCCCCACAGGTCCAGCCCCGCCAGCTCCAGCGCCGTCACCAGCGCGTTGCCAGGGCCGGGGCGCGCCGGGTCGCGCGTTCCGGCGAAGACGAGGCCGGAGCGCAGCAGGGGATCCAAGGCGCCGGGGGGCCGATGAATCATGCAGGGGCCGCCGCGCTTCAGAGCAGCTTGGCCATGATCTCCTGCTCGCGCTGCTCGAGCTTGATGGAGTCGAGCGTCCATCCGATGAGCGCGTCTGCGGCCGACACGTCGAAACCGAAGGCGCTGGCGGCATCCTTCACGGCCGCGCGCTCCTCGTTCGCGATCTCGCCGTCGGCGCACGCCACCTCGACGAGCATGCGCAGCAGGGAGACCCGCAGCTCGCGGACCTCGATCTTGCGGACGATGTCCGTGAGGTTGCCGGGCTGCTTGAACTCCTTTTCGATGACCGCGGCGACCTGTTCATCCCGGGGCGACAGCCCCAGCCCCCGCACCACGTCATCGAGCTGCTGGCGCTCGTCTTCGGTGACGCGGCCATCGCTCGCCGCCACGTTGGCCATGGCCTGGACGAACGCCAGGAGCTGCTCCTCGGGATACTCGCGCGTCGTCATCTCGTCTCCAGGGTGGGACAGGGCTGCTGGGGGACCCAGGTTAATGGGCGCCAGCGCGGAGCGAAAACGGATTTCGTCCCTGGGCCGGGAGCCCCGGGGCGCAGCGGACTGCCTGGCTGCTCCATGCGACGCTGCGCGGTGCGGCACTGTCCCGCCACGGAGACCGACGATGAGCAGCCAATACGACCTGCTGGCGAAGCTGAGCGAGGCCACGGCCGCGGCGCCCTACCGCAAGTACTTCGAGGAGTTCACCTTCTTCAATGCGCTGGGCGACGTCGCGGGCAGGACGGTGTTGGACGTCGCGTGTGGCACCGGGCTCTACAGCCGGCGACTGAAGCGGCGCGGCGCGAGCCGGGTCCTCGGGGTCGACGCCTCCCAGGGGATGATTGACTACGCGTGCCACCTGGAGCGCGAGTCCCCGCTGGGCATCGAATACGTCGTCCAGGATGCGGCCCACGCGGAAGCCCTGGGCCTCTTCGACGTGGTGGTGGCGACGTACCTGCTGCACTACGCGCCCACGCGACAGGACCTGGGGGCGATGTGCGCCATGCTCCGGCGCTCGCTCGCGCCGGGAAACCGGCTGGTGTCCATCTGCATGAACCCCGACGTCCAGCTCGCGGACCCCGGCTACTACCGGCCCTACGGCTTCGAGGTCCACTCGCGCGGCCAGGAGGGCGACGAGGCGCGGCTGTCCGGCATCCTCCCCGACCTGCCCTTCACGCTCGTCGCGTACCACTGGTCGCGTCCCACCTATGAGGCCGCGCTCCGGGACGCGGGCTTCCGGGACATCACCTGGCGAAGGCCGGAGGTCTCCCCCGAGGGGCTCTCCGCCATGGGCGCCAGCTACTGGGACGCCTACCTGCGCCAGCCTCACGCCGCCGTGTTCACCTGCGTGGCGGCGTAGCTCCGCGCGGGGAGGTCGAACCCGGCGCGGACTCCGGAACGCGATGCAGCAATGACAATGCATTGGGGAGGGCCGCGCCTTCCGCCGTGTTGTCGAAGATGCACCACACCCGGCGGCCGGCCTGCTCGTGGCCGGAGATCTCCACGGCCAGGTCCTCCAGGAACGCGGGAGGGTATTCGGAGTAATACATCCTCGGCGAGCCGTGCAGCCGGTAGTAGACGACCTCCGCGTCGGGTGGCGGGGGCGCGCTCACCGCGGGCGGATCCGCTCGCACGTAGCGGATGCGTGCGGCGTCCAGCACCTGCCGCGCCTCGTCCGTGAACCAGGTCCGATGCCTGGGTTCGCACACGACGTCCACCGGGGTCCGCTCCCGCAGGGACTGGAAGAACGCGCGGGCCGTTTCGTGTTCGTGCTGGAGGCTGGGGGGCAGCTGCACCAACAGGCATCCCAGCTTTGCTTCCAGGTGGCCCGCCTCTCCCAGGAAGCGCTCGAGCGGCTCGCGCGCGTCGCGCAATCGCAGCTCATGGGTGATGACCTTGGGGACCTTCACCGCGAAGCGGAAGGTCTCCGGAGCGCTGTCACGCCAGCGGGCGTAGGTGCCGGGCCGGTGCGGCCGGTAGAAGGAGGAGTTGATCTCCACCGCGGGAAGGACGCGCGCATAGCGCTCCAGGTGGGTCCCCGTCGTGGGGAAGGATTCACCCACCGCGCTCGACAGGCTCCAGCCGGCACAGCCGACCCGGCAGCGCTCGTGGGAAGGGCTCGAAGGTCCGTGGCGCACCGGGGGAACCTACGCACGGGCGGGCACGACGGCATGCCGGCCCGGGCCCGGGTCTCGCGTCGCGAAGCCGGAGCTCGGGCTGCGGCTCGGGCATGCCTTCCATGTGGTCTGGTGTCAGCCCTGCGCGGCATCCGAAGGCACGGCGCAGCCGCTGTCGTCGCAGCCCGCGGCGGGAAGCACCTGGGTTGTAGGCCGCTGCGCAGCGGACGCCTGGCCCGTATGGGCCTCGAGCAGCAGGGTCTGCAGCTCGGCGCCCAGCTGCAGGTCGTCGTGAACCCCGAAGAGCTGCCGGCGAAGACGTCCCTGTGCGTCGATGAGGACCGTCGTTGGCGTTCCCTGCATGGCGTACGCCCTCATGGTCCGTGGGATGGGGTCTCCGCCTTCGCCGGGTGCGTCCACGCCCACAGGGAATCTCACCCGGTATTCGTGGAGGAACGCCCGAAGGGACTCGAGCTTCATGGCCTCGTGGTGCTCGAAGACCGTGTGCAGCCCGACCACGACGAGCGGCGCACCCGCGAAGACTTCCGCGACGCGCTGTGCCTGTGGAATGCCTCGGGCGACGCATCCCGGGCAGAGCATCTGGAAGGCGTGGAGGAGGATGACCTTGCCGCGGAGTCGCTCGAGCGTGAGCGTCTCCGGGGTGTTGAGCCAGTCGGTCGTCGTCCGCCACGCCGGTGCGGGGCGCGGCGTCATCAGAAGTCCCCGTCCTTGACGTAGGGGTGGGCCCAGAGCGTCACCTGCAACAGGCACGACTTGACCCACGCCGCATACATCTTCTCGACGTCCTCCGCGGAGTGGTCCTGCTCGGCCAGGAAGGGGCGCAGGGTGAAGGTGACCGGGAAGATGAGCGCGAACAGGTTCCGGAACGGCACGAGGTCCGTGGAGGGGGTTCCGTCTGTCTTGTTCTTCTTCACGCGATGGTGGCGCAGGCCGATCTCGTGCTGGTAGTCGAGCCAGGCCTGGTCGTACCGGGCATTTGACGTGTCGAGAATCCACTGGCCGAAGCGCTTGCGGACGGGGGCGAGGTAGTCGCCCAGGGGCTTACCGTCTGTCTTTCCACTGAACGAGGCGAGCAGATGCGGTTGACTTCCAACAAACCCATGCCAGACGTCGAGGATGGCCTCCACGCGCCCCTTCACGATGTCGTGTGACATGCGGAGGTACTTCACGTCCTCTTCGCCGAACAGGACGCTGGCCTTCATCTGTTCGAAGTCGGTGAGGGACACCGGAGAACGCGAAACGGACGACGTGCCAAGGGTATAGCCGGGGATATTGCTCATCTCTTCTTCTCCTTCGTGGAGCAAAGCTCCGCTGTCGCCGTCGGCCGGAATGGCCGCGGAATTCGTGTTCGCTCGTATGTGAGACGGATTGGCGTCAGCCGCGACGCATGAACTGCTCCCAGACCGCTCGTCGTGCCGGCTCAGCCGCGAGCTCATGCTCCGGGCAGTCGATGCGCAGTTGCTCACTGGAGAGCGGCGCGTCCACGAAGGCACAGTGATGCGGTGATGTGCCTGGGCGCACGTTCGGCCGGAAGTGCGTGCAGGTAACACACATGCCAGTGATTGGAACGAGCCCCTGTTCCTGAAGCATCCGGATCATCTTGACGATGCCGGCGAAGAACGCGCGCTGCTCCTCCGGGGAGAGGTCCGCGACCGCGTCCGCCATGAACTCGGGCCACGACCGCGCACGGGCACCGAGTGCGGCGCCCTCCGTCGTCGGTGTCAGGAGGCTGGCGCGTGGGTGCCTCGGGTCCGCGGAGCGGGTCACGAGCGCCTTTTCGACGAGGACGCGGACGGAGTCGCTGATGGTGGGAAGCGTCACGCCGAGGCGTTCGCTCAACTCCTTGCCGGTGAGGGGCCCGTCCGCGACCAGCGCGGCGAGGATCTGCCCCTGCGTGGCGGACAGGCCCGCTCCATTCGCCTGCTGCCACGACTGCTGCTTCATCGCGAGCCCGATCTTGTGCAGCCCGGTCGCGATGCGCGCGGAGATCGGCTCGCTGTTCTCGTCGAAGTACGCCGGTAGCTTCCCAGTCATGCCCTTGATGTAAGTTAGGACTCCTAACTTGTCAAGACGACCCATTGATCCGCACCCCGCGCCATCTCCGGAATCGATGGGAATCATCTCCAGTTTGCGGATTGTGATGGCGTCGCGGGCAGGCGAGGGTGTCCCCATTCCACGGAAGGGCACTCCACATGGCGACCGCGACCGCATCCCCTGGCAAGACGCTGCTCAACCCCGGCGACCACACGCTGATCCTCATCGACTTCCAGCCGCAGATGGCTTTCGCGACCCACTCCATCCACGCGAACCAGCTGCGCACGCACGTCTCGCTCATCTCCGGCGCGGCGCGGGTGTTCAACGTGTCCACCATCCTCACGACCGTCGCGGAGAAGTCCTTCTCCGGCCCGATGTTCACGGAGATCAAGGAAGCGTTTCCGGAGTCCGAGTTCATCGACCGGACCTCGATGAACACCTGGGAGGATCCGCGCATCGCCGAGCGCGTCAACGCCATCGGGAAGTCGCGCATCGTCCTGGCGGGCCTATGGACGTCGGTGTGCATCGTCGGTCCCGCGCTGTCGGCGTTGGATCAGGGCTTCGAGGTCTACGTCATCGCCGATGCGTGCGGTGACGTCTCCACGGAGGCCCATGAGCGCGCGATGGCCCGGATGATTCAGGCCGGCGTCCGTCCCATGACCTCGCTCCAGTACCTGCTCGAGCTGCAGCGTGATTGGGCCCGGAGCAAGACGTATGACGCCGTCGTGAACCTCGCGAAGGAGTCGGGCGGCGCCTATGGGCTCGGCCTGCTCTACGCGAAGACCATGTTCGGTGGGGGCGAAGGCGGTCACTGACTCCCAGTGTCTTCCGCGTCGGGTCGATGCTCATGAAAATCTATCTGGTGTCCATCGCCGCGGGGACGCTGATTGGCTTCCTCTACGGTCTGCTCGGAGTCCGCTCTCCGGCGCCGCCGCTCGTCGCGCTGACGGGCCTGCTGGGAATCCTGCTCGGGGAGCAGCTGGTGCCCGTCGGCCGCCGGCTGCTCCGCCGTGAACCGCTCACCGCGGCGTGGTTCGCCGAGGAGTGCGTTCCGAAGGTCACGGGAGTGCCCCCCGCGTCTACAGTGGGCGCTCCGCCAACCCGCCCTCAACCCTGAAGGGACACGCTCCATGGCCCCTGACCTCATCCTGCACCACGGCCGGTTCACCACGCTGCACCCTGGCGCTTCCGAGGCCGAAGCCGTCGCCATCACGGACGGGCGGTTCTCCGCGGTGGGCGCCGCGCGCGACATCCTCCCGACGCGGGGCCCGGCCACCCGGATCATCGACGTGGGGGACCGGCGCGTCGTGCCCGGCCTCATCGACAGCCACACCCACGTCATCCGGGGTGGGCTCAACTACAACCTGGAGCTGCGCTGGGATGGGGTCCGGTCGCTCGCGGATGCGATGCGCATGCTGCGTCAGCAGGTGGCCGTCACCCCCGCGCCGCAGTGGGTGCGGGTGGTGGGGGGCTTCACCGAGTTCCAGTTCGTCGAGCGGCGCCTGCCGACACTGGAGGAACTGAACGCCGTCGCGCCGGAGACGCCGGTCTTCATCCTCCACCTCTATGACCGGGCGCTGCTCAACGGGGCGGCGCTCCGCGCGTGCGGATACACCCGCGACACACCGAACCCGCCGGGCGGCGAAATCCAGCGCGACCGGCACGGCAATCCCACCGGACTCCTGCTCGCGAAGCCCAACGCGCAGCTGCTCTACGCGACCCTGGCGAAGGGCCCGAAGCTGCCCCAGGAGTATCAGGAGAACTCCACCCGCCACTTCATGCGCGAGCTGAACCGCCTGGGCATCACCGGCGTCATCGACGCGGGCGGCGGCTTCCAGAACTACCCTGACGACTACGCCGTCGTGCGGAAGCTCGCGGACGCGGGCGAGCTCACGTTGCGCATCGCCTACAACCTGTTCACCCAGAACAAGGGCGCCGAGGCCGCGGACTTCCGCGCGTGGACCCGGATGGTCCAGCCGGGGCAGGGGAACGACCACTTCCGCCACAATGGCGCGGGGGAGATGCTGGTGTTCTCCGCCGCGGACTTCGAGGACTTCCGCGAACCGCGTCCGGACCTTCCGGCGGACATGGAAGGACAGCTGGAGGAGGTGGTCCGGGTGCTGGTGGAGAACCGCTGGCCGTGGCGTCTGCACGCGACGTACGACGAGAGCATCTCGCGCGCCCTGGATGTCTTTGAACGGGTCCACCGCGACATGCCCTTCCAGGGGCTGCACTGGTTCTTCGACCACGCGGAGACCATCTCCGAGCGGAACATCGACCGCATCGCGGCGCTCGGCGGCGGCATCGCGGTGCAGCACCGGATGGCCTACCAGGGCGAGTACTTCGTGGAGCGCTATGGCGCGGTGGCCGCGAGCCGGACTCCGCCCGTGGCCCGCATGCTCGCCGCGGGTGTTCCGGTGGGGGCCGGCACGGATGCCACGCGGGTCGCGTCCTACAACCCATGGGTCTCGTTGTCGTGGCTGGTCACCGGCAAGACCGTCGCGGGGACTCCGCTGTACGGCGAGCGCGCGCTGCTCGACCGGGAGACGGCGCTGCGGCTCTGGACCGAGCGCAACACCTGGTTCTCATCCGAGACGGGCAAGAAGGGGCAGCTCGCCGTGGGGCAGCTCGCGGACCTGGCCGTGCTCTCGGCGGACTACTTCCGCGTCGCGGCCGACGACATCGCCGGCCTGGAGTCCGTGCTCACCATTGTTGGCGGAAAGGTGGTGCATGGCTCCGGAGGTTTCGCGGAGTTCGCGCCGCCGCTGCCCCCGGCGATGCCGGACTGGTCTCCGGTCCGGACCTTTGGCGGCGCGGTGCAGGCCACGGCGCACGCCCGGGGTGGGCACGACGCGGCGCCAGTCCATGCCGCGCCGCACGCGTGTGGCGTGCATGCCCACGGCACGGCGGCCTGGCGGCGGCCGGTGCCCGTCGCGGAGGAGCCGGCGTTCTGGGGGCTCCTGGGCTGCTCCTGCTGGGCGTTCTGAGCGGCCCTCCCCATGCCATGTCGTTTCAATAGGGAACTCTTCCGCCTCGTCCCCGGGCTGCTGATCCTGTCGGTGTCGGCCCACGCCGAGGACGTGCCAGAGCCGCGCGAGGCGCCCCGGTACGCGGGGATCCGCTATCTCGAGGACTGGGCGGATCCGCTGCGGCGGCCCGGGGATGATCCCTTCGACCGCGTGAAGTACGTCCCGCTCGCGGAGCAGGTCTATCTCTCGTTCGGAGGCCAGCATCGGCTCCGCTACGAGCTGACCGAGGGACGGGAGGGGCCGCTCCCCGAAAGCGTCCTGCTCTCGCGCAACCTGTTGCACGTCGACGCCCACGCGGGACCGCTGCGGGCCTTTGTCCAGCTGGGGGCGCACTTCGCGCTCGGGGCTCCGTCCCGGGACGCGCCGCCCGGAAGCGACCTGTTCGACGTGCAGCAGGCCTTCGTCGAGTGGCGCGCCAGGGCCCGGGAGGTCCGCTTCGTCGCCCGCGTGGGACGCCAGGAGATGGCGCTGGGGTCGACGCGGTGGGTGAGCACGCGGGATGGGACCAATGTCCGGCAGGCGTTCGACCTTGCCCGCCTCTCGGCCACCGGCGACGGCTGGAACGTCGAGGGCTTTGGCGGCGTGGTGCCCCAGCTGGAGCGGGGCGTGCTCGATGATGCGCCCTCCTGGCGGAGCCGGTTCTGGGGCGTCTACGCGACCGTGGACGTCCTGCCGCGAAAGCAGTTCTCGTTCGATGCCTTCTATCTCGGGCGCGACCGGCCTTCGGTGACCTACGGCGAGGTGGAGGGGCGCGAAGTGCGCCACATGGTGGGCGTGCGGGCGTTCGGCGAGACCGGGAGCGGCTTCGAGTACATCGGGCATGCGCTCATCCAGGCGGGCACCGTGGGCGGTGACCGGGTCCTGGCCTGGGGATTGGCGGGAGGCCTGTGGCAGCGGCTGCCCTTCGCGCCCCTGCGGGTGGGCGTGCGGGGTGATGCGCTGAGCGGTGACCGCAGCGCCGGCGACGGCCGGGTTTCCACCTTCCATGCCTGGTTCCCGAACCAGACCTTCTTCAGCGCGCTGCCGTTGATCTACCCCTCGAACCTCTACGAAGTGCATCCGCTCGTTCAGTGGGAGCGCGATGCCGTCTCACTGGAGGCGGGTTCGGTCTTCTTCTTCCGGCAGTCGGTCCACGACGCCGTCTACACGCCGCCGGGGGAGGTGCTCGTGCCGCCCTCTGCGTCGACGGCGCGATACACCGGCGCGCAGCTCTCGCTGTCGCTCGGCTATCGCGTTACACGCCACGTCCAGTTCAACGCCGAGTACTCGCATGTCTTCGCCGGGCCCGCGCTGCGGGCGGTCACTGGCGGAGACGTGGACTTCTTCGGAACATGGACGACCTTCACCTACTGACCCACGGTCCCAGCTCGATGCCTCCCAGTCCTTCGTCCCAGTCCGTTTGGGTTCCCGCCGCGCTCGCGTTCGTCGCGGGCTACGCGGACGCCGTCACCTTCGTTGGCGCGGGAGGAATCTTCTGCGCGCATGTCACCGGCAACTTCGTCGTGCTCGCGGCGGACCTTGCCCGGAACGCCAAGGCCGATGAATGGCTCAAGCTGTCGACCTTTCCCATCTTCGTCCTGTCCGTCTTCCTGGCCACGCACCTGCATGTCCGGGTGGAGCGCTCCGCGCGAATGCTGCTGCTCCTCCAGGCGGTGGCCTTCGGTCTGGCGGCCGGCGTGCCCCTGCTGGTGAAGGGGCCCGCGGCGCACCAGCTCGTCGTGGTCTTCGCGGTCATCGCCATGGGCATCCAGAACGCGATGCACCGGGTATCGCCCTCGCTGGGGCCGATGACGACGGTGATGACCGGCAATGTCACGCAGTGGTTCGTCGAGAAGGTGCTCCCCGCAGCCCCCGAGAACGCGGTCAAACACCGCTCCCTGGGCTTCATCATCCTGGCGTTCGCGCTGGGGTGCCTGGGTGGGGCGTTCGGCGTCCAGCACCTGGGGTTCGCGGCGTTCCTCGCGCCCCTGGGACTCGCGCTGTGGGTGCGCAGCCGGGTGTGACAGGCCCTGCCATGCCAGACACCGAACGAACCGACAGCGCGAGGCTGGAGGCCTTCAGCGATGGCGTCTTCGCCGTCGTCATCACGCTGTTGGCGCTCGACCTGAAGCCGGAGCTCACCGACTCCGCCCGGGACTCCCACGCGCTGCTCTGGCAGCTCGCCGCCAGGTGGCCGACCTGGCTCGCGTTCGTGACGAGCTTCAGCACGGTCCTCATCATGTGGATCGACCACCACGGCCTGCTCAAGTTCGTGCGCCGCGTGGACACGCCGGTGCTCTTCGCGAACGGGCTCCTGATGCTGCTGACCACGCTGGTGCCGTTCACGACGGCGCTGCTGTCGGCGCACCTGACGGAGCCGTCGGGCTCCATGGCCGGGGCCCTCTATTCGGGCCTGTTCGTCCTCATCAACGGGGCCTTCAACCTGCTCTGGCACCTGCTGCGGCGGCAGGCGCTCCCGGGAGCGCTGGAACAGCGGCTCACGTGGCACTACCGCCTCGGGTTTCCGGTGTACCTGGTGGCGACCCTCGTCGCGCTCTGGCGCCTGCCCCTCAGCCTCGTGCTGTGCGCGGGCATGTGGGCCTTGTGGAGCGCCAACATGCGGCCGGTGCACGACGGTGCGTGAGGGGGACCGGCCTACCGCTGGCGGCGTGCCTCGCGTGCGCACAGCAGGGTGAGCTGCTCCAGCAGCCAGCGATGCGCGGGGCCGAACTCGGTGTCGCTCCGGTAGATGGCCACGAGGTTGAGCTCGCGCGCATGGTTGCCCCAGGCCGCGGGCCGGAGCGCCACCAGCGTGCCCGCGCGCAGGTCCTCGCGGATCAGGTGCTCCGGCAGGTTGCCCCACCCGAGCCCCGCGCGAAGCATCTCGTGCTTGGTGTAGAGGTCGCCCACGCGCCAGACGCGCGGCGACAGCCCGACCTGATCGCTGACGCCGTCGTCGGTGCATTCGGAGAGCACGATCTGGATCGCGTCGGCGAAGTGCCGGGTCGCGATGCGTCCCTGGATGGCGGCGAGCGGGTGGTCCGGGCCCGCGACGGGGAGCATCCGGATGGGGGACAGGGCCTGCGCTTCGAGCCCTCGCGCCATCCCCTCCGGGCTCACCACGCCCAGGGTGGCCCGTCCGTCCAGCACGCGCGCGGAGACGGCGGACCTGACCTGCGTGTCGATGCGCAGATCGACCGCGGGAAACTCCTGGGTGAAGGCACCGCAGAGGTCGATGAGCGCCTTCAGGGGGAAGAACGCGTCCACGCACAGCGACACGGACGCTTCGAGCCCCATCGTCAGCCCGGTGGTGAGCCGCCGCAGGCCGTCCACTTCGGCGAGCACCCGCCGCGTCGACGCGAGCACCGCCTGGCCCTCGTTGGTCAGGCGGGCCACCTTCGTCGTGCGGTCCCAGAGCGTGACGCCCAACTGCGCTTCCAGGTTCGCCATCGACGTGCTGATGGCGGACTGCACCCGGCGCAGCTTGCGCGCCGCCGCGGAGAAGCTCCCTTCCTCCACGACGGAAACGAAGGCACGAAGCTGGTCGAGCGTGATGGGGTCGAACACGCTCGTGCCATCTCATGAATCGGTGGGCGGAGGCAAAGGCGCCCCCTGGCGGCCTCGGTAGGACCGGAAGGAGGCGGCGTTGCCCGCGGGCTCACGGGCCGTAGCGGTAGTGGATGAAGCCGAGCGCGCCGTTGTTGTTCCAGCCCTGGAGCAGCTCCGCTCGCCCGTCTCCATCCAGGTCCCGGGCGAACCAGCCCACGGCGCCGGAGCCATACCCGGTGTTCGCCTTGCGGAACTGCGTCATGAGCCGGCTGCCATTCCAGCGGTAGACCGTCAGCCCGAGCGTCCCGTTGTTGTCCCAAGCCTGGATGAGCTCCTGACGGCCATCGCCGTCCACGTCCGCGCTTTTCCAGGACACGGCACGCCAGCCCTGCCCGCTGTCCCGGGTGGTCCATGCCGGCTGGAGGCCCCCATTCCACCGGTAGAGGATGAAGCCCAGGCCATCGGTGGCCGTGTTCTGGAAGGACTGGACCAGCTCATCGCGTCCATCCCCGTCGACGTCCGCGATGAGCCAGGCAACGGCGTTGGAACCCTGGCCGACGTTGCTGGTGGTCCAGAGCTGCACGAGCCCGCTGCCGTTCCACCGGTAGACGATGAAGCCGAGCGCGCCGTTGTTGTTGAAGGCCTGGATGATTTCCTGACGGCCATCCCCGTCCACGTCACCAGTCCTCCAGGCGACGGCGGTGGAGCCCTGGCCGATGTTGGGCGTGCCCCAGAGCTGCACGAGCCCGCTGCCGTTCCACCGGTAGATGATGAAGCCAAGCGCGCCGTTGGTGTTGTTGAAGGCCTGGACGATCTCGTCACGGCCGTCGCCATCCACGTCGCTGGAGAGCCACGCGACGGCGCCGGAGCCCTGGCCGATGTTGGGCGTGCCCCAGAGCTGCACGAGCCCGCTGCCGTTCCACCGGTAGACGTTGAAGCCCAGCCGGCCACTGATGTTGAAGGCCTGGACGACCTCGTCACGGCCGTCACCATCCACGTCATTGATGAGCCAGGCCACGGCGTTGGAACCCTGGCCGATGTTGGACGTGGCCCAGGCCCGCGTCATCGCGGAGCCATTCCATCGGTAGACGATGAAGCCGAGCGCCCCGTTGTTGTTGAAGGCCTGGAGGACCTCGCCCCGGCCATCCCCGTCCAGATCCGCGTCGAGCCAGGCGTTGGCGATGGGCCCGTCCCCGATGTTCGAGGTGGCCCAGGTGGCCGCGAAGCCCGTCCGGGTGGCGCCGTAGACCAGCTGCGCGCCTTCGACGTCGAGCGCGCTGAGCTCCCCGTCGTTGTTCCACCAGGGGTTGCAGTAGTTCATCACCGAGAACGCATCGTAGGGACCCAGGACGGAGTTGCCGTTGGTTCCCTGCACGTCATTGCAGGTGCTGGGCCTGTCCGGCCGGTTCTGTTCGTGCGCGAACCCGAGCGCATGTCCGAACTCGTGGACCGCGATGGCGCGGATGCAGTACTCGAGGCGGGACTGGCAACTGGTGCTCCAGTTGTTGAACGTGAAGTTCAGCACCATGCCGGGCCGCAGCGCGAGCAGGGCGCTGCCCAGCCCCTTCGTGTGCGGACCCTCGTCGTTGATCCGGATGCGGAGCCCCGGGAAGGGGATGAACGGAGACGTCGGGCATGTCCCCCACCCCGAGAACTGGATGCCGGAAACGGAGGCCCAGGACTGCTCGACCGCGTCGCGGGTCCAGGCCCGCGCCGCGGCATCGGCGCCCGTGGGGTTCTCCCAGCACACCGGAATCGCATCCGTTGCCCAGACGGTATCGGTCTTCAGATAGAGGGGCTGCTCCTGCGGCCGGGTGACGAGCACCTGACTGTCAAGCTCCACCTCCGGTGGCGGTTCGCAGCTTGTAAGGAATGAGAGGGCACACAGCAGGCCAGCGAGTCGGTATCTCAGGGACATGGCGGCCCCATACACCAATCAGCAAAGCATTTAAAACTAGAATAAGCCTGAAGACTGCCTGTCACCGTTCAGGGGGCTTGCCAGAGGGCTGACCTGCGCCCACCTCGAGTCCCCGTGGGGCGACGAAAGGACCGGGGAGGAGGCACGTGGCCTCCTCCTCCCCGGGGGACTCACTTCATCCGCATGAGCATGAATTCGCCGTAGCTCTTCCAGTTCACGGTGGGCCTCCAGATGCTCTGGGAGTCGAGGAAGAAGCTTTTGCCCGCGAAGTTGAAGACGTTGAAGACATGCCCCTGCGTCGGGTCGCTCTTGAACACCCCGGCCACGACCCCGCGGCTGCCCGGGCCCCAGGCCGTCACGGTCTTCTCGATGGCCCGCTTCCCCTCGATGCTCTCGAACGTACCGCCCAACTCCTGCTGCACGACATTGAGCGGGGTCGTCGGACTGGCGGCCGCGACCTTCGGGGTCCCCGCCAACGTGGAGTCGACAGCGGCAACCACCTTCGAGCAGTTGGTTCTGCATTGCGTTGGGTTGATGGTCAAGGCGTTGAGATCAATTCCATTGACTCTCTGATACTGCTCGAAATCCGCGACGAGGTCGGCCTTGGGAGGCCTGACGACCCCCGACATGCTCGCGGTCCCCAACGAGGATCCGATGATGCCGGTGAAGCTCCCCACCGCGTAGTACCAGCTGTCCCCGCCGGAAGTGACGCCCCAGCTGTCGCGCATGTTCTGCGTGCAGCCCGGACACCAGAACAGGACCGAGTCGCCGAAGCCCTGCGAGAAGCTCGACCACCGGTCGAGCCACGCGTTCTCCTGGACGGCGGCGGCCTCCGCGCCCTCCTCCGTCGCGAGGACCCGCTCGACCGCCTCCTTGCGCGTGAAGCCATGTGCCGCCATGGAGTCGAAGTTGAAGGAGGGGCCCACGGAGATGCCGGTGGCCGTGATGACCATGAGCTTCAGGATCGCGCCATCCAGGGTCTGGGGACCCTGGGAGAACGTGGCCGTGGCCGAGATGGGGCTGGCCGCCTGGGGGCTCGCGCCGCCGCCGGACGCGCCCGCGGAGGGGAAGTACAAGCCCGGGTTGTTGATGGAACTGGCGCCGCCTCCGCCGCCCGGCATGCCCGGGAAGCCCTGGCCATTCGGGCCCCGGCACTCCGCGCCGATGCACCCCGAATCCATGCCTGACGGGTCGGCGCGATTGACCGGGTCGTTCATCGAGAACGCGTAGGGATGGGTGGTGGCCGCCGTGCGGACGACGAGGAGCGGATCCCGGCTCAAGAACCGTCCGATGACCGGGTCGTAGATGCGGGCACCCAGCTGGGACACGCCCAGCGACTCCAGGGCCTCACCGCCGTTCCACTGGTCGCTGGAGTAGAGCAGGGCGCCCGGTGAGACGGAGCCCGTGGACTTCGCCTCGCCGAACGGCTGGTAGTCCACGTCCTGGATGAACTTGCCCTGGATGTCCGCGGAGTAGCGCGCGCCGCGCATCTCTCCAAAGGGGAAGCGCCAGGGGCCCTTGAAGCCCTGCCGGGTGGCGACGATGCCGCCCGGACCCGGGATGTGGCGGGTGAGGACCTGGGTTCTCGTGCCGTCGATGACCTGGTCCTTCAGCTCCAGGTGGCTGCCGAACCCCCACTCGTGCCGGGCGTCCCTGCCCGCGACGCGCAGGTCCAGCTCCCGAAGGCTGCCCATGGCGCCCGTGTGGAAGGTGGCGGTGCCCTCGGGCGCGGAGATGGAGCGCACGTCGCCGGAGGGCAGATAGGACAGCTGGCGCAGGCCCGTGCGCGTGGGCTGGGTGAGCACGTTGCCAGAGCTGTCATGGGTGACGTTGCAGGCGGTGCCGCCCAGCCCTCCGTTGCCGTAGCCGATGCGGCAGAGCCGGTCGCGGTCCACGGTGCCGTAGCTCATCGCGGCATCCGCGGTCCCCAGCAGGTCGTTCTGCGTGAGCACGTTGCCCAGCGCGTCGTAGGTGTAGCTCCAGTCCGCGAAGTAGGTGCTGCCCGTGGAGCGCTTGGAGGTCGCGAGCCTGCCGAGCGTGTCGTAGGCGTTGTTCGTCTTCACGCCGGGGGAGACGCCGTTGACGGTCTCCGTGCGCACCAGCTCGCGGCCCACGGCGTCGAAGGACGCAATGCCGATGGCGCGGGAGCCGTAGCTGGAAGCGAGGGTCATGCTGCGCGGCAGCCGGCGCCCCGTGTCGGCGTAGTCCCCGATGAACTCCACCACGCCCCCGTGGACGGCACTGCGCGGCCGGCCGAACGGGTCGATGGATTTCGCCACGTAGAGTTCCTGGCTGAGGTCCGGGCCCTCGTACTTGACGTACATGGGCCGGCGCGCGGTGTCGTACGCGTACCAGGTCACCTCCTTCTCGTAGCCGGTGTCGGGCAGGTAGAGCGTGAACGCGTCGAGCTCCCCGTCCGCGTGCAGGTCGTTCTTCTCCACGTAGTAGGTGCCCTGGGCGTCGGTGTAGACGCGCGCGTTGGACTGGCCGTAGGCGTCATAGCTGTAGAAGACCTCGCCCAGGGAGGACTTGGTCTGGGCCAGCCGTCCCAGGACGTAGGTGGGGGTGACGAGGGACGTGGGGCTGGCGCCGAAGTCGTAGAGGAAGTCGTAGACGGTGTCCTGCTCCGTCACGCCCTTGGTGCGCTCCTCCGAGTGCGTGATGCGGCTCTGGGCGTCGTACCGGGAGAGCTGGCTGCGCTCGCCGGTGGGGGCCGTGATGGACTCGGTCCACTTCACCTCCAGCGGCTCGCCCCAGTCGCTGTACTTCGCCGTCTTCAAGGCGCTGTCTGGGTCCTGCCACGAGAGGCGCTGGCCGAAGGAGTCCTGGACCCACGACCACGTCACCGGGCCGGTGAGGCCCACCGGATCCAGGTAGCGGGTCATCCCCGTCAGCTGACCCAGCCGGTCATAGGTGAAGGTGGCGTGCTCCAGCGGGGTGCCGCTCTTCGTCGTCGTGCGCGACAGCATCCGGCCCACCGCCGTCAGGGTGGAGGAGCGCAGGACGTTCACCTGGGGCGCGGTGGAGACCATGGACGCGGTGTCCCGGAAGGACACGGTCTCCAGGTGGTTGGCGAAGCTGCGCGAGTAGCAGGTGGGGAGCAGCTCGGTGCCCACGTTGGGCGTGGTGGTGTACGCCTGCGGGCCGTTGCCCCGGACGGTGCACGACGGGGAGCCATCCACGTTGAAGAAGGCGCTGGTGCCGTAGGCGGTGGCCGCGTTCTGCGAGGCCGGGTAGGGGTCCGCTTCGAACACCACGCGCCCCAGCTCGTCATAGGTGCGCGCGCCGCTGATCATCACCTCGGTGCCGTAGTCGCTGCCCAGGGGGGACTCGGTGCGGCGGGTGCGGCCCAGTTCGTCCAGGAACGTGGTGCTGGTATTGCCCACGGCGCTGTCCTCGGTGCCAGGCGTCACGGGATCGCTGAAGGTCTTGACCACCACGCGACGGCCAAGCGGATCCGCTCCGGTGAAGCCCAGGTAGCGGGTCGTCGTGAGCACGCCCTGGGCTTCGCCCGGGGGTTGCGCGGTGGTGCGCACCCTGCGCCCGTAGCCGTCCCGGTCGACGCCGTACTGGGTCTGGTTGGGGTCGGTCGCGAGCTGTGCCACCAGGCTGAGCGGATCCACGCTGACGGTGGTCTTGAGCGTCGGGATGCCCGTGGCGTCCACCCGCTCTTCCACCTGCGCGAGCCCGAACGCGTCGTAGGTGAACTTCACGGTGCGCGTGGCGCCGTCCTCGCGCACCCGGGTGACGGTGGCGGGGTTGCCGGCGGCGTCGTAGTCGGCGGTGTACTCGGTCACCGTGTTCAGCAGCGCGCCGGTGGTGAGATCGCGCCGGTCGCGCAGGTGCGAGGTGAGGTGGCCCACGGAGACGCTGCCCGAGCCCAGTCCGTCGTAGCGCCAGGACTCGGAGGCGTACGTCACGTAGGGCGTCTTGTCGCACGTCCAGTAACGCCGGCTCATGGGGGCGTGGAGCACCCGGGGGGCCGCGCCCGTGCTGGTGGGCGTGGCGTACTTCGTCTCCACGCAGAGGTCGTCATCGTTCCGGTAGACGTCGTTGAGGTGCTTGACGTTGAGCGGTCTGCCGTAGTCGTCCACGTCCGTCGCCTCTGAACGGGTGGCCACGTTGGCCGTGGACGGCGGCGCGGCGCTGCCGCGCCAGGAGTCGGTGACGCGCTCGTAGGCGAAGCCGTGCGCGCGGCAGGCGTCGTAGCCGCCGTTGACGACGAGGTACGAGGCCGGGAAGTCGAGCGGATAGGCCAGCTCGAAGCAGTCCAGGCCCTCGTTGGGCGTGCCGGCGGGCACGGCCTCTGGGAAGTACTTCGTGCCCCATTCGACGTGAGAGGCCTTCAGCCGGTTGCCGTAGGTGGTGAGGTCGGTGGCCAGCAGTGTCCAGGGGTCCAGGCTGGCGGTGGTGACGGTGGTGACGTCGCGCACCTTGCCGGTCAGCAGGGCGCGGGCGAAGCGCACGGCCGGGGAGGTGTTGTCGAAGGCGGGCTGCGGATACGTGTCCGTGAGGGTGGCGTAGCCCTCGCCCCTGCCCTGGGTGGTGACGGTGTTCATGGACACCGAGCGCTGGTAGCCGGGCATCGTGAAGGCGTGGAGCGCGGAGTCGTAGACGAGCTCAGCGCCGCCGTAGGCGTAGCGCGTCTCCGCCAGGGTGCCGCCCAGGCCCAGGCCGCCGGTGGTGACGACGGAGGAGACGACGACCTCCGGGAAGGGCACCTGATGCTTCGTGGTGCCGTCCTCCTTGGCGGAGCGGTAGGCGATGGTGGTGAACGCGCCGGAGTCGTTGTTCACGCGGATGAGGCGGCCCGCTTCGGGCTTGCCGGGGCGCGTTCCGCCGGAGAGCTGGTAGACGTCCAGGTTGGTGCCGTTGAGGCGGACGACCTCGGGCTTGCCATCGCCGTTGAGGTCATAGAGGCCGCTCCCGGTGTAGGACGTCAGGCCGTCGCAGCGCTCCGTCTGGTTGGAGAGGGAGAAGCCGCTTCCCGCCACTTCGATGTTCACGGCCGGGGCGAAGCCCGCGCCGGTGCCCACCGCGACGGTCCATTGCACGGCCGAATTGACGATGCTGCTGGCCACGTAGTCGGGGATGCCGTCGCCGGTCAGGTCGCGCAGCCCCTGGGTCTGGCCGGAGCCGTAGGGGGTGCTCAGCGGAGGATCCGGATTGGGCCAGGTGCAGATGCGCTCCTGGGCGTTCTCCTGCACGGACAGCATGCCCTGGGACGGGAGCGTCAGCGTCACGGCGCTGAAGCCGCTGCCGGTGCCCAGGGAGACCGTGAAGTTCTCCACCCGGTCCAGGAGGCCATCGCCGTTGACGTCGGAGAGGCCGCACCTGACGAGCTGGGAGTCGTTGGTCGTGGTCCACAGTCCCACGCCGCAGGCGGCGTTCGGCTTGAGGGTGATGGGCGAGGAGAAGGCGGTGACGCTGTCGGAGAGCATCACGCCGTAGGTATTGAAGACGGCCTGGACCGCGTTCCCGTCGGTCAGCGTGGGCTGCACCTTGACGGCGAAATCCGCGTAGACAATCTGGCCATCGCTGCCGCCGTTGTAACCGGGCGCGTAGGCCTTCACCTCGATGGGGGAGGAATTGAAGACCACGTCCGGGAAGCCATCGCCGTTGACGTCCGTCACCTCCCATTCGGTGTAGGTCTTCTCCGGGTCCGCGGACGCCACCGCGCCCGTGGGGCCGCACCCCGGAGTGCTCGAGGACGTCTGCTCCCACTTCGTGAGGCTGGCGTTCCACCTCCAGCACAGGCGGACCACGCGGTCGCGGCCGCTGAAGCGGCTGGAGAGGGGCAGGTAGCCATTGCTGAGGGAGTGGCCCAGGCCGGCGAGGTGGTTGTAGAGCGCGCTGACGGAAATCGTGCGGCGCTGCCATTGGATGCCCGTGGAGCCGGTGCCGGGCGTGTTGAGGTAGACGACCCACTTGTACGGGGACTCGCCGGCGTCGATGAAGTCGACGCGGCCGTCGCCGTTGACGTCCAGGGCCTGACGCCACACCCGGTCCTTGCCGCTGGCGGCGGGGTTGGCAGGGAAGCGCATCTCCGTGGCGCTCATCGACCCGAAGGGGCCGGAAGCGAAGGTGGCGTCGGCGAGCTGGGCGTTGACGGTGCCCAGGGTGGTGGCTCCCGCCCCGCCGGGCTTGTTGAGGGCGACCCAGAGCTTGCCGCTCTTGGCGTAGACGAAGTCGGGCAGGCCATCCCCCGTGACGTCGGTGAGGCTCTGCCAGGTCGCGGAGCCGACTTCGGACGTGAGCGGCGGCAGGTACGTGCCATCGCGTCCGGTGCTGGAGATCTTCGAGGTGTCCACGCCCGAGGGCATCGGGATGGAAGCGGTCTTGGCGTAGGTGAGCTTGCCGCTGGTCGTGGCGACGCCGTAGGTGAAGGAGGCGACGGGAAGCGCGACGGACTGCTCCGGGGTGCCCTGGCGGCCGAACACGTTGACGGAGACGAGGCGGGGCAGCCGGGTGTCGGCGTCGGGCTGGTAGGCGAAGGAATAGGTGCGAAGCCGCTGGGGGGAGCTGGCGCAGGTGGCGCGGCTGGACACGTCCAGGGTGTTCAGCGTGCGCACGCGCGCCAGGACGGCGCTGGTGCCCAGCAGGGACAGCGAGAGGGGCGCAGAGACCGGGGCCCCGTAATTGAGCGTGACCTCGTTCTTGAAGCAGTTGGTGGACGGGTGCTTGTTGTAGCGCACCTGTCGCAGGTCGATGGTGGTGCCCGCGCCCCCGCCGGGAGTGGTGACGCTGGAGATGTCGTAGGTGAGCTCGACGGCGGTGTTGTCCGGGCCGGTGATGGACGTCAGCAGCCAGAGGCCCGCCCCGTAGATCAGCGCGGGCTGCGTGAAGGTCCAGGTCCAGCCTTCGCCGTCGTACATCACCCAGGCGCCCTCCACCTCCTTGAGGAGCAGGTCGGGCGCGCCGTTGCGCGCGCCCCAGTGCAGCACCTGCGGCGGCCCCGCGGAGACCTGCCGGGGGAACAGCTCCAGGGTCTGTCCCTGGAGGGAGAGGGTGACCTGCTCACGGCCCGCGGGGACCCCCGTGCCCACGCGCGGCTTGCGGTGGGCGAAGGACAGGTCCCGGCGGATGTAGGTGAGCGGGATGTCCCAGCCCAGGCCCACCGCGCCCACGCCCGGGGCGCCAGAGCCGATGGAGACGGGGACGGGGAGACCGCCGCGAGAACCCGGCAGGTCCAGGGGAATGGCGGCGGAGTAGCCTCCGGAAGCATTGACCGCGCCGAGCTCCGTCCCGGTGTCGGAAGCACGCGCCGCGTAATGGCCACCCGTGGGCGCCAGCTGTGCCGCTCCCAGGCGAGGCCACATCCCCAACATCAGTCCCAGGGCCAATCCCAGCCATGGGCGTGAAATCGTCATCTGCATTGAAACCCCCTCCAGGAGGTATCAATACAGAAAATGACGCTAAAAGTGAAGTTCCGGAATTCCTTGGATGCGTTGGGCGCTTGCGCCACCGTCAGCAGCCAGGAGCGGCTCCTGGCGACGGCGTCCGAGGACGGAGGTCCCTTTTGGCTTTGTGCTGGATGCGTTCTACGTGCTGCGTCGCACGCAAGCGCTCCTGGCGTGGCTGAAGGAGAAGGACGTCGCTGCGTGGTTGCAACTGGACCGTCCTCAGCTCTGTATGACTCCTCCTCACTCCAAAGGACCGGGCATGAGCATGTCGAAGTCCTGGACGACAGGGAACTGGGGATTGCCCACGGTGTTGGGGTCCCCCGACACCAGCTTGTTGCGGACCTTGTACTGCCAGGAGCCGGGCGTCGGCGTGGGATACGGGGTCGTGCTCGCCGGTCCGTAGCACTGTGAGGACGTGGGAGTGCCGGTGTCCTCGGAGGCCAGGAAGAGGGCGATCCGCTTCCGCGCCAGAGCCTGGGGACGGTAGGCCAGGAGCTCGTCCACCGAGCCGCAGATGGCATGTGCCACCGGTGCCGACTCCATGCCCACCTGGAGGCTGTTCAGGGTGACTTGGATGAGCGTGGTGTTCGTCGTGAAGCCCCGGTGCATGATGTATGAGGCGCCGTTGAAGGACACCACCGCGTAATGCCGCGGGGTGCTGCCGCCGGCCGCGACGACGGCTTGGGCTCGCTGAACCGCCACCTGGAAGCGTGTGAGACCGCCGGCCGCCGGGAGTGCCATGGACGCGCTCCGGTCCAGGAGGAGGATGACGTGGTCCTCGTATTGCTGCGCGGATGCGGTTCCAGGGCGTGCCATGACAAACGTTCCGAGCACCACGAGCAGACGCAGCATCACCTTGTATGTCATCACGGATGACCTCCTCGCTTCAGCGGAGCGACGTCGCGAGCGTGACCCGTGCCTCAGGCAATGACTGTCACGCCGTTCCATGAGAAATGATGGTGCAATCTCGCTAGACTTGAAATAGCGGAAAATCCGTAGGGTGGTTGTCACGGCAATCTGGAGGTCTTCCGTGCGCGGGCCTCCGTGAGGAGCTGGTCCAACCCCTTGAGCAGCTCACCGTCCTCGATCGAGAAGGGATCGCTTCGTCCCTTCAGTCTTCGGGCCGTGGCGTTGGCGATGGCCTGACCCACGCGAAGCGACGGGTCTTCGGCCAGCAGCTCCAGGAGGGTCTGCAGGACCTGCTCCGGATGCCTCGTGGGATTCATGTCTCCATGCTCCTTGGGAGATGATGTGCCGAAGGCGGGATTCGAACCCGCGCCGGGCGGTGCGAAACTCCCAGCAGGATCGCGCCCTTACCTCGCTGCCGCTCGGAGCGACTCGGATTCGACATCCCGCCGCATGACCTGTTGTCCCGCCATGTTCCACCCCATGCCGCAGCTTCATGCGACATACGTGCAACATGGCGGGACTTGAGTTGAGCCTCCTCGCAGGCAGCGTGGCTAGTTCGTGCTGATTTCGTCCTGGGACGCCTGGAGGCCACGGGGGCGCCGCATGCCCAGCTCGACCATCACCTCGCGGGATCGCTTCGCCATCTCGTGCAGCTCCGATACCGCTTCCCTCCGACCGTAGGCGTCTCCCTCTCCGAGCCAGCGGCGCAGGTCCGCCGCCAGTTCCCGAGCGGTCTGGTAGCGGGCTTCCGGACGGGGCTGGAGGAGCTTGCGCAGTGCCAGGCCCAGTCCCTGCGGAAGCGGCTCCGTCAACGCCTCCAGGTCCGCTTGCGAGTAGGTCGCCGCGCGCCAGATCGCGTCCTCCACGCCAACAGGGCTTCCAGCGAGCCGAGCCCTCCTGACGGCACGTCGGACCCGCACGCGCTGCCTGACTGAAAGCGAGTCCTTCACCTCTTCGGTCAAGGCGTCCGGGGCATCCAGGAGGTTCTTCCCCGTCGCGAGTTCAAGCAGGACATTGCCAAGCGCGAAGAGGTCCGCTCTCGCATCCACGCGGCCCGTCAGGAGCATTTCCGGGGAGGAGTAGAACGCATCCCCCTGCGGCTGGCGCACCGTGGACGAAACGCGACCGGGCAGGTCCGACAAGGCGAGCCCAAAGTCGGAGAC
Source organism: Corallococcus carmarthensis (assembly GCF_003611695.1). Lineage (GTDB taxonomy): Bacteria > Myxococcota > Myxococcia > Myxococcales > Myxococcaceae > Corallococcus > Corallococcus carmarthensis. Next base: position 124,487 of record NZ_RAWE01000002.1, read on the forward strand.
CTGCACGTCGCCGTTCCAATCGACGAAGATGTGCTCAACGTCGAGCGCCCGGTGGACGATGTTGAGGGGGCGCCCCTGTTCGTCCTTCGCCTCGTGGGCATGCTCCAGGGCCTCGGCGACGCGCGCCCCGACATGGAGGGCGAAGAGGGGAGAGAACCGGCGACCGCACTCCCCCGAAAGCGTCAACAGGGTGTTGATGCTGTGCCCCGACGGATGCTCGGTGATGACGTACCAGCACCCCTCCGCCTTGTGCAGCCCATGGACACGGAGGATGCCCGGATGGTCGAGGTACGTCGCGAGGCGCACCTGCTCTTCCAGCTTCGCCCGCGCCCGCTTGATGCGAGGCAGCTCCATCAACTTCGGTACGCCCACCGCCTTGAGCAGCACCTTGCCCCGGATGTTGCCCTCGGAGGTGCGGCGCCGGGCCAGCAGGAGACTCAGACCGTGGTGGACCTCTCCCAGGTCTTCGCGGAACTCGTACTGGAAGCCATCCCGCGTGAAGAGAATCGCCCCGCGTGGAAGCCTGAACTCACTTTCCGACATGCTCTTTCCTCCTCTTCGCGCAGGCATCCGAAGGCCGACGCGTCGTGGACGACGTTACCCGTGGGATGGGCCGTCGTGGAACGACCCTGGGAGGTCATGTCGCGTTTGAGGCGGAGGGGGCGAAATCAAGCACCTACCCACCACGTCGCCCGGGCGCGCTCAGGGCCAGCGGTCCACCACTGTCCCGGAGCCTCGATTGACCGCCATCACCTTGCCGTCCTTGAACGCCACGGCAGTTCCCTCGTGCACGAAGCAAATGGGGTACTCCTCCTGCCCCGGGAGCTTCACGCGGTCATACCGGATGACGAGTGCCGGCCCCTCCGCACGCCCCATCTTGTCGGAGAGGTAATAAGCCTTGCCGTAGAAGCGTGTGCCCTTGGGGGCGACCGCCGCCTGCCGGTCATCGTTGACGCCTTTGGGGACCACCCCCACCACATCCGCGCCAGCGGTGAACCATACATTGTCAAAACCCGCTTGGCGTTCATCGAGTTGAAGGGAGAAGCTGTCCCCTTCCTCCCAGTGAAGTTGCTCCCGCATGGCCTCTTCCGCCCCAGCCGGGCAGGTGAAGCGCTCTGGACGGATCTGGGCACCCGGACAACCCGCCGCCAGCGCCGCGACGAGCGACAGCGACGCGCACTCGACGGCAGCAACGGACTTCTTCGGCAGGCGGAGCGCACGTCCTGGGGGCGAGGCTTCGGGGGCTGGGGTCTTCAAGGCGGATCCTTCCTTCGGGGCAGCGGCGATGGCTGGCCCCGGGACTGTCACGGACGAAGGGCCAGCAGGTGTCATAGCAGGAGGGTGTGTTTCGGGCGGTGCGGAATGGGGGGTGGCAGGAGGAGGGCGTGGGGCTGCGGCGTCGTGCGGCCCGGCAGGCCCGCCGGTGGTGCTCCCTGACGAGTGCCAGAGGGCCGCAGCCATGACGAGCGCGACGATACAAACGACGCCTGCGAGCCACCTTCCCGCGCGAAGCGGTCGCTCCATCATGGCCACATGCCGCTTGAGGGATTGCGGCGTGGGGGGCATCGCCAGTGCCCCAGGTGTTGGCCCTCCGTGACGCTGATCAGCGGGTGGATGGGCCGGCACATCATACTCAGCGGAGCGCTCGCCACGGAGATCCGCCAGTTCGCGGCGCAGCGCCTCGGTATCGACCGGACGCCCCTTGGGGTCTCGGGCCAGGATGGTCTCGACGAGGTCGCTCAGGGCCGCTGGCACCCGCGCATTCGCCAATCGAGGGGGCGGCGGTGGGAGGGCAGGGCTGTTCAAGTCGAAGCGCGGACGAAACTCCGTCGGGCGTGGGTCGGTCAGCAGTTCATGGAGCATGACGCCGACCGCGAAGATTTCGTCGGCGACATGGAAGGCGTAGCGGGCCCGGTGCTCGTCCTTGTGCTCGCGCAGGAACTTGAACTGCTCGGGCGCACGATAGCGGTCTGTCCCTGGAGGCAACCCCCCATCCGTCAGGTCTTCGGCGAAGGTGTAGGTCGCGCAACTGAAATCGATGATGACGGGCTCACCGTCGCTCTTACGGATGAGCACGTTGGACAGCTTCAAGTCCCGATGCAGGATGCCCCGGCGATGCATGTATGCCAGCGCACCGGCGATCTTCTCAAAGACCCCGAGGATTTCGCGAACGGTCGGGTGCTTGCGCTCCGCCCACTCCGCGAGCGTCCAGCCGTCCACGTAGTCGAGTGCGAGGTACAGGTTCCCACTCTCCGCCAGGCCGTACCCCTGCGGCCGGACGATGTGGGGGTGGTCCAGCATGAGCAGCGCCGTCAACTCCCGCAGCGTCCGGGCATGGGTCTGCTTGGGGTCGCCGCTGGACTCCCGGTGCTGGGCCACCTTGATGGCCCGGTGCCTGCCGTTCTTTTCGCCAAGGAAGACGAACGCAAAGCCTCCGTCACCGAGTGGCTTGGAAACCTGCCACCCGTCAATCAACGTACCGGGCGGAACGTGAAGCAGCGTCGCGCTCATTGAGCATCCTCCGCGGAGGGCTTCGGGAAGCGCACGTCTGGAATCGTGAGCCGACGCTCCCCATCACCACGCACCTCCAGGGTGAAGACGAGGTCTACTTTCGTCTTGGGTACTTCCACGACCGCCAGCACTCGCCCGTTCTCCCCCGGAAGGATTGCACCCGGCTTCTCGGCTACGAGTCGTGCCCGCAGGGGCATGCCGACTCGCCCCACGAACATTGCTTCTCGTGGTGTCCAAGCGGGGTGGTCAGGGCGGTTCACAATCTTCACGTCCGCCAGAATCCATCCCGTGCCCCGAAAGGTTACGATCTTGTCCAAAATCAACCCCTGCACAGCATCGAGCGTGCCTTTGCGGCTGGACGTCGTGACGCCCTTCGCGTCCACGTAGCCGAGTAGCACGAAGTCTTCCGGCTTCGGCACCGGGGCTTGGGCCGTGGGCTGGCAGGCCGTATTCGGCGGCTCCGGGCGTTGCACGTCAATCAGTGCATCAACGTCGCGCGGGTCTGTCACGAGCACGAAGGCGGCCCGGGTGGGCGCTCGGCCGTCGGCGAAGAAGACCCCAATCTCCTGACGCTCGCCGTCTGCAAGGTTGGCCACGGGCTGAACGATGATCGACCGCTCGCCCGCGTCCAGGACACGGATCCGGGATTCGTCGAAGGTGACGGTCTTCCGCTGGATCGGCGCAGAGAACAGGAACACCGTCCGGGCATCCGCCGCGACATGGACGACGGGCAGCGGTTCGGCGGGCGTGCTGGCGAGGGTCACGGAGCGCTTACGATCAACGCGCGCCCCCGTGGCCGGCTCAGCCCCCGCAGCAGCTCCCGAGACAAGTACGAGCGCGAGAGCCAATCTGAACGGTTGGAGCAATGGTGCATGACCTCCCGAATGGGAAGGCTACCATCGCGGACGCCCGCGCAGTGGGTCTCTTTCCTACAGGCGGAGCGGCATCCCGAGATCCTGAATCGAGTCAAGGCGCTGCACGTCCGCCGAGCTCGGGGAACCGCTCGTAGGTCCGCTTGAGTGCATCCAGGTGAGCGGGGTTGTCGTATGCGAGCGGCTCATCCGTGAGCTGCACAACCCACCCATTCGACGCCGTACGCCGCGCCCGCGTGAGCAACTCGGCATCGCGAGCAGGATCCGGGAACCCGATGGTCTTCGCTGTGGCGGCAGACCAATAGTTCAGCCACCCAAGGAACCAGGGAGTCGCAGGCGTGGGGAGCTTCTCTGGAAGGTTGAGCATGGGAAGCCCACGGGGTGAGCGCTCCGGTCCATGAGGCGAACGGCGAAACTGCTGTGCGACCTCCGAGCCGTAACCGTATGGCGAAACATGCCCCCAGTACGCGTGAGAGCCCTCGGCCACAGCCTCAAGCACAGCCGCCGCTGCCGCGATCGCGGGTGCGTCCAGTGGTATTTCCGCATGCACTTCAAGCCGCGCTTGTCTACCCGGGCTAAGTCGCCCCGACCTGCCCCTTCCCGAAATCGTCACGGGGTAGCTCTCATCCCCGTTGCACAAAAGGGGGAATTTCCCGTCTTGCGTCATTTCCGCGAGCCATGCGTCGCGATGCGGCAACGCAATGAGGGGGCCGCTCTCGGGGATGTGCCACGCCAGGCGCAAACCGGGAAGTGCCTTTTCCATCCCATGGATGACATCCAGCGTGCGGCCATCGTTGCCCACGAGTGCGGGCGCGTAAACGATTAGGGTGAGGGAATCAGGCGTGGTCATCGTTTGCACCCTGTGACGACGACATCAAGTAGGGGATCTGCTTCAAGCAACGCGTCCTTGTGCGCTTGGGTACTCACCCCAATCACGTAGCCATATCCGCATGCCGCCGCCGCGTCTTGCTCCTTTTCTATCTGCGCCAGCTCTTTCTCGATCTCCCGCCTCCGGATGAATTTGGAGTATGTGTCGAATTGATGCGTCTTGATCTCCCACAGCACGCGCACGCCGACTTGCAGCGCATCGAAGCGCACACCGCCAACGAGCACGTCCATCCCGGGGTAACGGTTGGGTGGGAATTTGTCGGCACATTCATTGTGTGGGTCATCCTCGCCCGCGTGGGGCACCGGAACAGGTTCGCAACTGGCGCGCCCCGTCCGGTCTACGGGCACAGGTGGCACCGGGGGCTGCCAGTCTTGCCCCGCTGGCTCGGGCTTCAACCTGGGCTTGCGTTGCGCTTCCGCTTCCCGGGATGCCACCTTCGTTCCTCGCGAGGTCCCTGCTTCCTCGGGGTAGGCGTGCCGCAGTTCATACGCGTCCAGCGCTTCTTTGATGGCGACGCCGACCACCACCACTCCAAGCACGATCACGGCGCCCACGGCAATCTCAGGAGCCGCCAGCACGCAGAACCCGAGTCCCACGGCTGCGGCATCAGCGGACGCGACCGTGCATCTTCCCATGGTGTCATGGAACTCGAGCCGGTCATGGTCGAGAGTCCGATAGCACGTCTCCACCAGCACAGGCCAAGCCTGGGAAGCCTCACGGACGACGCACCGTCCCCCGTCAGTCCACGGCAGCACCGCCGCACGCTGGAGATTGGCGATCCTCGGGTTCCGGGACGCGCGCTCTGCTGGGCTCGGTGCCGACGTGGCGCAAGCCGAGAGGAAGAGTAGGAGTGCGGCGCAGGCGCGGAGTCGCATGGTCACGTCCTTTCAGGCGAGCCAGCGAGCTGCGGGGCAATGCTGGACGCATGTGGAGTATGCCAGCATCGACGAATACCATGGATATCATGAGGGCGCTGAAGCGTGGCGGCATGGCCCGGAGCGCACCAGCGGTCATGAAGCGCCCACGCCTACTTGCTGCTCGCTTCCGCGTACAACACGAACCCATCGACGGGCATGGGTGCATGGGGGACGAGTGTCTCCACGAGAAAGAGGTTGTCGCAGTGCTTGGCGTTCGGTCCGCCAAATACAGTCTTGATGGCCGGCTCTACGCACTCTTCAGCGGGAAGAAACGCGCTGCCAGCTTGAGCGAGCCGGCGAACAATGTGCGCGGGATGTACCCGCCACTCATGGCTCTCGGGGTCGATTCGGATGCCAAGCTGGCCGAGCCATCGCACGAGCTCCGCCCGCTGTGACTCCCAAAGCTTGTCGAAGTCCGTCAGGGGGGAATTGGCGCGGGAGAGGTAGAGCCATCCGGTAACACGCGCCTCCGGCATGGCCGACTCTGCCCATGCGGCCACTGCGGATGGATCGATGATACGAAACTGTGTCTGCAAACGATCCATCGGCGGTTCGCTGTTCCAATAGCGCGTTATTTCTTGACCGACGAATCCCGAGAGTTCGACGCGCCCGTCGGCATCCGCCTCCATCAGGAACTCTGGGGTGCTGTCATAGATGTTGTACTGAAAAGCGGACACGCCCAGGCGCGAGGAGAGGCGTGCGAGCAGCGGCGGGGTTCCCTGCATCAGGAGTTCGAAAGGGGCGGTGCGCAAGACGGTCCATCCAGGGGCCCCGTGAAAACCCGCCAGACCCCAGCGCTGCACCTCGTCACCCAGCCCGTACTGCATGCGGTCGTGCCGTTCCCGAGTGCGCGGCTTGGGTGTTGTCAGGCGCCGCCCTCCTTCCACCAACAAGCGTGAGAGTTCTCTCTCTACCCGAGCTATATCCGCACACTGAATGAAGGCCACGTTCAGCCACGTTCCCATGAATGATGAGTCTGCCATGTGAGGCGATGACGGTCGACGAGAAGTCTGGAGATCCTCCGCGGCTTGAACGCTGTATGAGGTACGCGCGTTTAGGAGTTTTGGGGAACGCGATTTTGACATGAGCAGCCCTTGACGCTCGCCAGTCCCGAAGCGCGCGGCCTGAACCACGGCCGGAATCCGCACCCATTTAGAGATTGAGAGCGGCGCAACATCGCGCACTGCCCGTCCTCCCAACAACCAAGGTGAAAGATGATCACGCGTGGAGGCCGAGCGACTTGTCTCCGCGGCTGATCCGGAGTGGCGCCCCGTGCTGCTGGTAGCCGTCAAAGCAGGGCTTCGGCAGGGCGAACTGGTCGGGCTCCAATGGAACGATCTGGACCTGCCGCGCGGCACGCTTCACGTCCGCCGAACCATCTGGCGTGGGGTTGAGGGCTTGCCGAAGGGTGGGCGTGAGCGGTCAGTTGAACTGCCTGCGTCGGTGGTGGATGCCCTCAAGTCTCACCGGCACCTGCGGGGCCGCTTCGTGTTCTGCCAAAAGAATGGAGAACACCTCACCCCAGGCCGAATGGCCGGGCCTCTTCGCCGTACCCTTCGGGATGCAGGCATCGCCCGCGCCGTGGGGCAAATCGGCTGGCACGACCTGCGGCACACCTACGGGAGCCACCTTGCGATGAACGGGGTTCCGCTGAAGGTGATTCAGGAGCTGATGGGGCACGCCACCATCGAAATGACGATGCGCTACGCCCACCTGAGCCCTGACAGCCGGAGGTCAGCGGTCAACGTCCTGGACCGTCCGCTCGCTCCGGCGTGCGACATACGTGCGACACGCGGGGAGGGCGCCGCCAACCACTCGTAAATACAGGGCGAAACAGTGCCGAAGGCGGGATTCGAACCCGCAACCTCCGCGTTCTGAGCGCGGCGCCTCTACCAAGTTGGGCTACCCCGGCGGGGTTTGTCTTTGATGTGAAGTCGGGATGACTGGATTCGAACCAGCGACCTTGCGCGCCCGAGGCGCACGCTCTTGACCAGACTGAGCTACATCCCGATGGGGTTTGCGCCCTCGAGGGAGGACCCGGACATGACTGAGGCCGGGTCCCCCCTCGGGAGCCCGGCCTCTGTCCATGCCCGTCCCGGGGTTACCGGGTGGCGGCGTGGGTCAGGTGCCGGGTGGACTGCCGCGGAACGAGGCGATGGCCAGGTCCAGGCTGTCCGGAGTGGGGTCCATGTCGGTGGGTGGCTTCGGGTTCAGCTCGTCGCGCTTCGTCATGGGCATCACTCCTTTCTTGGGGAGAGTGACGCGGCGGAAAATCAGTCCTGACACAGCTGTTTGCGCCAGTTCCGCTTCTCGATGCACCGGACATTCTCCACGCCCGCGAGCGTCGCCAGATACCGGCCCAGGTCGAGCAGCTCCGTGTCGTGCGCCTGGCCTTCGTACTCGCGGACGTAGATGGCGTTGCCGTGGTTGTGGACGCACTTCGCCGGGCTGTCGTCGACCATCAGCACGCGCTCCAACTGGTAGCCCCGCCGCTTCAGCTTGCGCAGCTTCTTGACCCAGTCGTAGTGCGCATGCGGGTCGAGGTACCCGTCCCGCTGGACGCTGGCCCGGTCGAGCGCGTACGTGCACCGGCTCCGCCCCCAGACGAAGTCCAGCTCGAGCTCCGGCGGGACGATGCGCTTCACGATCGCCGCCACGTAGGGGTCGGTCCCCGCCGACCAGATGGCGAGCCGGAACCGCGAGGCGCACTCCCGCAGGAAGGGCTCCAGGTTCGGACGCAGGTGGACGAAGTGCCCCAGGACCTGGAAGTCCGCCTCCCGGGTCAGGGGCTTCTCGCTCGCGTGGACCAGGGTCTCATCCAGGTCCAGGATCAACAGGATGCGGTCCGTGGGCGCCGTCACCGGTGTGCCTCCCTGCCCGTGACGACGTCCGGCGGCTCACTGGAATGACGACGCGGCGTCACTGCACGCCGGGCGCTCGGAACACCTGGCCATTGCGGCCTTCCAGCACGAGGCTCGCCTCGTCGGAGCTGCCCACGCGCAGCTCCACGCGGGCCTGTCCTCGACGGTCCACCAGGAGCAGCCCGGGCGAGCCCTCCTCGTCCGCGCCCAGGATGGCCCGGGGCCTCCCCGTCACGTCCGCCAGCTCCAGCCGCGACGAGCCATCCACCTGGAGCCCCACGGAGAACAGCTCCGCGCCGCCGGACTTGGACAACGTCAGGCGCGGCGCCTCGTCCGAGAACACCATCAGCTCCGCCAGCGACTCGCCTTCCGCCGTGGAGAAGCGCAACCGGGGCGAGTCGTCCTCGCCCACGCCCAGCAGGGCCCTGGGACGGCCCTCGCTGTCGTTCAACACCAGCGCCGCGCCACCCTGGCGGTTCGCTTCCAGGCTGGCCCGGGTGCGGCCCCTGGCGTCCTTGAGCACCAGCCGGGAGGCGACCAGCTCCCCCGCGTGCTGCGGCGGCGTTTCATCACGCAGGGCCGCGGTTCCCAGCCCCACCCCGGCCAGTACGAAGGCCGCGAGGGTGAGGCCCTGCCACCTTCGGAGCCGGCCTTCCAGCCGCTCCATGCGCGCGTCCAGTGAGTCCATCCCGGCGTCGCCTCCTGTCCCACCCTGGCGGGACGGCAGGAGGCTAGCAGAGGCCGGCGGGTCCCCGCTCCCCGTCAGCGGGGCAGGAAGAGCAGCAGGAGCGTGGGCACCGCGGCGACGAGGATGCCCGCGCCCAGCGTGAGCACCATCTGGAGGAAGAACAGGTCCTCCAGCGTCTCCTCCAACACTCCCTCCAGCTGGTCGATGGCCAGCAGCTCCAGCTCGCGCACCGCGGAAGTCATGTCCGGCGACGTCAGCACCGCGCGCAGGGCGATGAGCCCCAGCACCCGGCGGGACTGGTCCATGAGAAAGCCCTCCAACCATCCGGCGCGGGAGGAGGCGGATTCGCGCACCTCCTCGGGCTCCCGCATGCGCTCCGCCACCGACTGCTCGATGGCCCGCGTGAGCTCCGCGCGACTGGGCGTGCCGGCCCCGCGCAGCCGCCGGGCGACCTGCAGCGTCGCGGGCTTGAGGATGGCGTACGCATAGCCCATCAGCCCTCGTGCCCGGACCTCACTCGAGAGCCGCGAGCTGACCCCGTGGAGCAGCCACACGGAGCCTCCGGCGATGGCCAGGGCCAATGGCGTGAGCATGAAGCTCAGGACGTTCAACCAGGCGGGCGTCGGGGCCGCGCCCGTCCAACGTGGCGCGAGAAAGAAGGTACCGGCCAGCGCCAGGCCGAAGCACCCGAAGACGAAGAAGCCCTTCAGTGCGCCCTTCACGCCGGAGCCCAGCAACGCGGGCACCATGGCGACGAGGCTTCGCAAGCCCGCGCGGACGATGCTCCCCGTGGACTCACGCGGAGGTGCAGCGTCCACGGCCCTTTCCTTCAACGCCGCGTGACTCATGACGAGCGCTCCACGGACGCAAGGCCCAGCTCAGCCGTGGCCCACTGGTCCACCTGTTCGGCGGAGGGCGGCGATACCGGCACATCGGCCTTCAGCTCACGCCGGCGCCGCCACCACATCAGGAGCGCGGCGGCGCCGAAGAGCACGGCCCCCACGGCCAGCCTGGGCAGCAGCCACGGGATGGGGCTGGACCGGGAGCTCTGGCGCTCCTTCCACCACGCCGTGCCCGTCCCTATCAGGGCGAGCACTCCCGGAATGGCGGCCATTCGCCACAGGGTGCCGCTGTCCGGGCCCGGCACGAGCGCCATCAGCCCCAGGAACACCGTGGTGATCCACAGCAGGATGCGTCCCAGCCGGAAGTTCGTCAGCCCCACCAGCACCGCCGCGACCGGCCGTGAGCCCTCGCCACTCAAGTTGCGTTCCCCATGAGGATGTCATCCTAAAGGGAGCAGGTCGGCACCCAAAGCCAGCCTGGGGTGGGGACGTCCGGGCTCAAGGCTGGGGGTGCCACCACAGCCCCTTCAGTCCCGCCTGCTCACACGCCTGCCGCGCCTCCTCGGTGAAGCAGTAGAAGACCAGTTCGGGGACGGAGAACACGGGAGGAAAGCCTCCGGGTGGCGGGCGGAGCACGAGGGGCTCGGCTTCCTCCGGGCCCAGGAACTCTTCGCCGCACTCATGGAAGGGCACGCCCTTCACGAGGGTGTGCTCCCGGTCGAGGCAGTCGGTCTGCTCCAGCAACTGGAGGATGACGAAGTCCTCGTTCTTCAGCGCCGGGTCCGTCACCGAATACCAGGTCCGCTGCCGGGTGAACCGGTCACGCACGAGGTGCCTGATGTGTTCCGAGTAGATGACCGTGGGGATGAGGCGGTGGGGGAACCGGCCCACCGCTTCGAGCACGCGCACCATGCGCCGGGAGAGGAGCGTCCACCCCAGGGGCGCGGTGCTCAGGTGGTCGAGCCGGGCGGCGTTCTCCAGGTTGCCGACGAACTCGATGACCCCGGGCGCGCCCTGCTGGCGCTGATAGTCGATGCTGGGGTCGAAGAACGTCACGTCCTCGAAGCCGTCGAACTCGATGATCTTGGCGTCATAGACACCTTCCTCCTCGAAGTGGGAGACGTCAGCCGTCAATGCATACATCATGCGGTGTGTGACTCCCCGTGAGAGGACAGCTCCAGCAAGGCCAGCTTCTTCCCCGTGAGCACCTTACCGCCGCGCTGCTCCTGGATCACCTTGATCACCGGCTCCTTCAGGTTGCCGGATTGGATGACCTGTCGAAGCTCGTTCTCGACCTTGAGGATCGCGTCCTCGATGATCTTGGGCGTCCAACTGGAGGAGGGGCCCGTCATGAGCAGTTTTTTCCTGGCTGCGTCCAGCCGGGCCTCCACGAACTTGCTGTAGATCGGGTGGCTGCCCGAGTGGATGAGCTGTCCCTCCACGTTGATGCCGGAATGCATGTCGAGGATGTTCGACCCCCGGTCAATCGTATAACCCTTGAGCCGCTCCATGGCCGTGCGGATCAACGGGTGGCTCTGGGCGACCGCGTCGGGGATGAGGTGGTGCATGGGATGGCCGGCGGAGAGCCGGACCTCCGCCGCCGCCCGCGCCGCCGGTCCCTGGGTCTTCTCCACCCAATCCAAATAGTTCTTCCGGTAGCGGGTGAAGACGCTGAGGCGGGGCGTGCCCTTGCCGACCTTGAGCACCACCAGCCCGTCCTCGGTCACCGTGAGCGCCCCGAATTCGTCGCCCAGGGCCTTTCCGTCCGGACGGCGCAGGCGATAGGGCTGGGGGCCATTGCTCAGCTTCTCCAGGCGGTAGCCCGCGGACTGGAGCTCCTGCTTGAACGCATTGAACTCCGGCGTCCCCTCCTTCGGGATGCGGCGTCCGACGAAGTCCTTGAGCTTCTCCCAGTTGGGAAGCTTCTCCAGCAGCTTCTCCAACTCGGCGTCGCCGACCGTGCGCTCGGTCAGGGTGGGCTCGGTGTCCGGTCTGGAGCTCCCGCCTTCCTTGACGGCCTTCGACATCAGCGGCGTGCCGAGTCCCGAGGGATTGAAGGGCAGCGGGACGGCGGGGGCGGCGGTGATGGCACCCGGTTGGAACACGGGGACGCCCGCGTAGGCCCCGCCGGGACCCGCCGCCGCCATCATGTAGATGCGGGGTGGGGTGATCTTCACGGACGTCATCAGCTTGAGCCCACGTCCCGCGTTGGTCTTCGCGCCCATCAGCGCCAGCGCGGCCATCGCGATGCTCACCAGCATCCGGAGGAAGGACTTGCTGGCCTCCTTGAGTTTCTCCGGGGAGCCGTTGGCCTCCCACGCCTGGGTGAGCCACAGCTGCGCGTGCTTCAGGGCTTCCCCTCCGGCCTCGACGAGGCCATAGGCGCCGAACGCCGCCAGGCCCAACTGGATGAGCGCCGCCGCCAGCTGCCCCACCCCCGTGGGGGTCGCCGCCAGGAAGGTGGACAGCGCCTCCGCGGCGATGAAACCCACGACCATGGCGGAGATCTCCAGCCAGTGCTCCTTGATGGCCTGGCCGTACTGGCCGGCGACCTCGCCGAAGTACAGGTCCGCCTGTTTCACGGAGGAGATGACGTCCTCCAGGTGCAGGGCGGCCCGGCGCGCCTTGGCCATCGCCTCGTGGGTGATGGAGCCGCTCGACACGATTCCCTGGAGCTGGTTGGCGAAGGCGATGCTCACCAGCCAGATGCGCTCGCCCGCGACCAGCCGGACGTCACCGTCGATGCGCTGGACCCCCTTGCGGCCACCCTTCGTGTTCACGTGATGGATGACATTCTCGTAGAAGCGCAGGTCGCGTCCCGGCTGGATGGCCTGCCGGTAGATGCGCGCGGCGATGGGCTCCAGCCGGTCCCCTGGACGGACCTGGTAGAGGGTCGCCGCGGGCTCCGGCAGTTCGGTCGTGATGCGCAGGGTCTGCATATAGCCTTGCAGCAGATAGCCCCCCACCAGGGTCGACACGTAGGACCAGCCAGGGGCCTGGGCGTGGTCACGGATGACGGTCACCCGGGTGCCCGGAGGCAGGGGCGCCTGGGTCAGGCAGGTGGAGCCCGTCATCATCGCGGGAAGCGTCCGCAGGTTGGCGCCATCACTCTGGTCGATGAACCCGAATTGAATCGTCATGTTCACCCCTGTCTCGGGACTGACAGGATTCTGCCACCTGGACAGGGAGTGAAGAACTGGCCAGGTGAGAATGACAAAGACTTACATCCGCTACGCGGCGGACGCCTGCTGGATGCGGGCCTCTGTTTCGGAGGGGCTGGCAATCCAGGGCCAGAAGCGTTGAGGCTCTCCGAAGTTGTCGAAGAACGTGTCGGCCAGCGTCGACACCGCCGAGGCCGCCCCCAGGTAGCGCAGCACGTGGGGAGGAGGCGGCTGGAGCAGCAGGTTGGTGAAGGCGGTGATGTATTGGCCTTCCGTCCGCCAGAAGTGCTCGAAGGTCTGCTCCATCCAGTCCGGACTGAAGGGCTGGTCACCGTGCGCGAGGATGGCCTTTGTCATCGCATGCGCCTGCTTCGACGCGCTGTTGAGCCCCTGGCCCGCGATGGGGTCGTTGAGCAGGACGACATCCCCCATCCCCATCACCACCCGGCCCGAAGGCAGCCTGCCCACCGGCTTGCGCACCGTGGGCGTGAACGCGCCCGTGAGCCAGGAGGACTCGTCCACGATGGAGGCGCCCTCCAGCCGCTCCGCCACCCAGGGTGAGAATTCGCGCAGCACCTCCTTCATCCGCTCCATGGCTTCCCGCGCGGTGCTCACGCCGCCGAAGCGGTCCATTCCCTGGCCGGGGATGGCCTCCAGCAGGAGGCAGCTCAGCGGACCCCGGATGCGGTCGAAGTACGGCATGGAGAAGTACTCGCCGTGGCCCGCCGCCAGGATGAACTTGAGCGCGGGGTAGGGCGTCTCGTGCAGCGGCTTCATGCCGGTGACAATCATTGCCGCGAGGTTGCGCTGCGGCTGCGTGTGGACGCTGCGCCCGGCGTCCCGTTCGAACAGCCGGGTGAAGCTGTTGCGGCCCGTCGTCACGACCACCAGGTCATGCTCCGGGACGAGCGCCTCCAGGCCGTCCACGTCCACGTCCCGCACCACCACGGTGCCGCCGCGCCGCTCGAACTCCGCGAGCCAGCGTGAGTACTTCGCCCGCAGGTCCAGGGACTTGCCCGGATGGAGGATGCGCCCCTGGACCCGGAGCACCCGCTGGCCGGGCGCCGCGCAGACGTCCAGGTCCCCACCCCGGGCGTACTCCCCCGGGCCCTGCCAGAAGTCGAGCCCCAGCTCCTGCTCGTACTGGTAGGCGCGGCCGAAGAGGTAGGTGGTCGCGGCGATCCGGGCGTTGAAGAGCTGCTCGGGCGTGCGGTCCGAGTAGACGGTGACGGCGTAGCCCTGCTCCAGCAGGCCGAAGCCGAGCTGCAGGCCCGCCTGGCCCGCTCCAATGATGCCGATGTTCCTCATGGTGCCCCCTGGGTGGTTCGCGGGGGTCTGACACCCCGCCAGGGCACTACGTAGCGAACCCCCGGTCCTGGCAACGCACGGAGGTACGAGGCCGCCCGGAATCCGACGCCGGGAGCCCCCTTTCATGTCAGACCCCGCGAGTACTGTTCTTCCCGTCGCAGCGAGAAACGAACGAGGGGGAGTACGTCATGGCCGTGTCTGTGATTGATAACCGCGTCGAGGTCGTCTTCAGCTTTGACACCACGGGCAGCATGTATCCGTGTCTCGCGCAGGTGCGGAAGAAGCTGGGGGCCGCCGTGGCCCGGCTGACGAAGGAGATTCCGGGCATCCGCATCGGCATCATCGCGCACGGGGACTACTGTGACGCGGGCTCCACCTACGTGACCAAGGCGCTGGACCTCACCGACGACGCCAAGGCCATCACCCGCTTCGTGGAGAAGGTGGGCCAGACGGGTGGCGGAGACGCGCCCGAGTGCTACGAGCTGGTGCTGCACGAGGCCCAGGGCCTGTCCTGGACGAAGGGCTACACGAAGGCGTTCGTGCTCATTGGCGATGACGTGCCGCACGCGCCCCAGCACAACCCGAAGAAGCTGGACTGGCGCAAGGAGGTGTCCACGCTGGGGGCCATGGGCGTGCCCGTGTATGGCGTCCAGGCGCTGAACCGCCGTCACGCGACGTCGTTCTACAAGGAGCTGGCGGAGAAGTCGGGCGGCTTCCACCTGAGCCTGGATCAGTTCGCGCACATCACCGACATGCTGCTGGCCGTCTGCTACAAGCAGTCCTCGGACGCGCAGCTCCAGGAGTATGAGGCGGAGGTGTCCCGCGAGGGCCGCATGAACCGCGGCCTGAACGCGATGTTCAACACGATGCTCAAGCGGGCCTCGTCCACGCTCTTCGGCGAGACGGACCTTCGGTCGGTGCCGCCGGGGCGCTTCCAGGTGCTGGAGGTGGATGCGGACAGCGCCATCAAGGAGTTCGTCACGGAGAACGGCCTGGGCTTCAAGACGGGACGCGGCTTCTACGAGTTCACCAAGACGGAGACCATCCAGGGCCGCAAGGAGGTGGTGCTGATGGACCGCAAGTCCGGCGACCTCTACAGCGGCGAGCGCGCGCGGGAGATGCTGGGCCTGCCGCCGGGAGAGACGGTGCGCATCCGGCCCGCGAGCCTGGAGAAGTACGTCGTCTTCGTCCAGAGCACGTCCGCCAACCGGAAGCTCAAGGGCGGCACGAAGTTCCTCTACGAAGTGGAGGACTGGGACGGCGCGCGCGGCAGCGCCGCGGCCTGAGCAGAGGATGGCTTGACGGCCTGTCGCAATGGCTGACAAACATGGCGGAAGCCCGGAATGGTCCGGCCCTTCACCCCGGAGTCCGCCATGTCGCTCGACCCTTCGACCACCGCTGTGTTGTTGATTGAGTACCAGAACGAGTTCGCCACCGAGGGCGGGGTGCTGCACCCGGCGGTGAAGGGCGTGATGGCCGAGACGGGGATGCTGGAGAACACGCTCGCGGTGGTGCGGGCGGCCCGGGCGAAGGGCGTGACGGTGATGCACGCGCCCATCACCTTCGCCGAGGGCTACGGCGAGCTGACCCGGCACCCCTACGGCATCCTGAAGGGCGTGGTGGACGGGAAGGCGTTCGTGAAGGGGAGCTGGGGCGCGCAGATCATCGACGCGCTGGCGCCGCAGAAGGGCGACATCGTGATTGAAGGCAAGCGCGGTCTGGACACCTTCGCCAGCACCAACCTGGACTTCATCCTGCGCAGCAAGGGCATCAAGACGGTGGTGATTGGCGGCTTCCTCACCAACTGCTGTGTCGAGTCGACGATGCGCACCGCGTACGAGCACGGCTTCGACGTCATCACCCTCACGGACTGCGCCGCCGCCACCTCGGCGGAAGAGCACAAGAACGCGCTCAAGTACGACTTCCCCATGTTCTCGCGCCCCATGCCGTCGTCGGAAGTCATCGGCATGCTCAAGGCGTAGGGCGGGGTGGACCGGGCGCGGGTCTCGGCCCGCCCCGGTGGCGCGCTCCGAAGGCGCGGCGAACCCCCTTGCGGCCGTGCGTGGGACACCACTACAAACGCGCCGTTGCCTACCCGAGGGGGTTTTGCGTGTATCGAAAGAATGTTCTCGGCGCGTTGTTCGCGCTGGGGTTGATGACGGCGATGAGTGCTCGGGCGGAGGTGCTGTTCGCCCAGGCCACCTTCCTGCTCAACAAGAACCAGCTCTCCGCGGTGAACTACCGCGGCAAGGGCGTGGCCATCCCCGTGGGCGCGAAGGTCGCGGTCCTCGAGCGGGACAATGATGAAGTGCGCTGCAAGGTCGTCGAGTCGGGCGTCGAGTTCCGGTTCGTGACGCACCGGAGCCTGGGCAAGCCCATCAACGTGCTGTTCGCGGGCTTCTTCGCCGAGCAGGACCCCGCCCCGCGCATCGCCGCGCTGACGCCCGAGGAGCAGAAGCAGGTCCGCGCCGGAGAGCTGGCCCGGGGCATGTCGCGCGAGGCCGTGCTGCTGACGGCCGGTCCGCCGCCGCCGCACCGCACGCCGTCAATCCAGGGCAGCCGCTGGACGTACTGGAACTCGAAGTTCTCCACGTTCGAGGTCGTCTTCGGCCCGGACGGCAAGGTCGTGCAGATTGGCGACGAGCCCGCGCCGGCTCCCGCTCCGGCGCCTCCGGTGGAGAAGACCGTCTACCACGCGACCGCGAACTTCCATTTCGACGACGGCACCGTGTCCTGGGTGAACTACCTCAAGGGCCCCATCATCCCGTTCAACGCGAAGGTCGAGGTCCTGGACAAGGGCTCGTCCTCCGTGAAGTTCAAGGTCGTGGAGACCGGCGCGGAGCTCGCGTTCGAGAACGACTCGCGCTCGGGTTCGGACACCTGGAAGCTGTTCCAGACCGCGTTCGCGCCGGAGGACCAGGCCGGCAAGCTGGAGGCGCTGTCGCCGGACGACCGCAAGAAGGTCTCCGCGTCGGAGGTGGAGCCCGGCATGAGCCGCGAGGCCGTGCGCATGGCGTGGGGCCCTCCGCCTCCGCATGAGACGCCGTCGTTCAACTCCACCACCTGGACCTACTGGAAGTCGAAGACGGCCAAGGTGCGCGTGAAGTTCGGCAAGGACGACAAGGTCGCCACCATCGAGTAGCGCGGTGACACACCGCGCGGGCCCGGGCCGCTCATGATGCCATGCGTCGGCAGGCGTGACGCAGAGGGCCGGGCTTGCGCGTGTTCCAAGCAATGCTGGAGCTTGTTAGCCTTTCCGCCGCAACCCTGACGGAGGACGGCGCATGCGAGCGAGCATTGTCGGTGGTCTGGCAGCGATGGCGTTGATGGCGGTGGGCTGTGGCGCGCCCGTCGAGCAGGAGGAGGGGCCCGACCTGGCATCGCAGGAGGCGACGATCCCCGACTGTTCCGGCAGCCCGGACTCGTTGATCATGTACTTCAAGGACGCCAGCTACTCGGAGCAGATTGGCGGCCGGGGTTGTCACTGCGGCTGGTGGGAGAGCTGGGGCAGGACGTCGACGTTCCAGCAGTACATCAACGAGTGCTAGGTCGTCCGGCCGTAACGTGACGACAACGAGGCGTGACGGCTCATCGCCGTCACGCCTCTTTTCTTCGGTGCTTCAGGCTACTCCAGGCTCGGCGCCTGGCTCATGCCGGCCGTCAGGTCCTGCAGCGGCGACTGGGCCAGGGACAGCGCGCCGGTCGCGGCGCCACCCACGGCCCCCGCGACGCCCTTCACGCCCTCGGTGACACCCTGCACGCCCTGGGTGATGCCCTGCACCAGCTGGGCGATGCTGCCCAGCACGGAGGCGACGCCCTCCAGCACCTTGCCCAGCTCCGCGGCCTTGCCGCCGATGCCGCCGACGTCGAAGCCGTCCGTCTTCAGGGCCGACATCAGGTCGGAGCCCTTGCCGCCCGGCTTCTGGGCGGAGGCGGGAGAACCCACGGCGCCCGGAGCGCTGGTGGGGCGCGAGGCAGCGGAGTCCTGCACGGGGGAACGGAAGGAGGAGGGGCTGCTGCGAACGGAGGAGACGGCCATGGCAGAGCTCTTTTCAGGAAGGGGAGTGAGTGTTGCGTTCAGCGACGAGGACACACATAGCAGCCGATGTGCCAACGCCCCGGCCCCGGCAGGGTGCGCGCAAGTCGTTGATCTTGTTTGAAATGCCAGTGGCGCCGTCCTCGCCAACGGCAGCCATCCTGGTGACTGCCGTCACGCGCTGATGTTTCCAGTCATCAGGCGCGCGGGTGTTCGGGACGACGTGTCGGTCGACGCGTCGAAAACGCGCGAGGACACCCTCTCCGCGAGGTCTTCCGAGGGAGGGGCGTGCGGCATGGGCGCTGCAATCAGGGTCAGGCAACCGCCGCATCTCACTGGGAGTTGCACATGACGACCTCGACCGTTGCCTCCGTCCGTCCGCAGCCGCTGTCCACGCCGCCCGAGCCCGAACTGAACGCGACCCAGGTGCTGGGCATGGGGCAGGGCGTGGTCGCGGCCTACTCCGCCTTCAACGGCAAGGACTACTCCGTGCCTTCGGGCTGGACGCAGGCGGACAACCTCACGGCGTGGGTGCCGCAGAAGGGCGGCGTCGCGGAGGCGTTTGGCCTGTGGTTCACCTCCGACGCGGATTCGAGCACGGCGATGCTGGCGCTGCGCGGGACCGTGACGGCGGCGGACACGAGCGCGGACGAGCAGTACGCCACCACGTCCTTCGTGCCGTTCTCCGGTACGGCGCTGTCCCCGGTGCCGCAGGTGCACAGCGGCTTCTGGGGCATCTACACGGGCACGAGCACCAGCGTGCCGGTGTCGCTGCAGGCACAGGTGTTCGCGTGGCTGAAGGGGAACAACATCCAGACGCTCTACGTGACGGGCCACAGCCTGGGCGGGGGCCTGGCGGAGCTCCTGGCGCTGGACCTGGCGGTGAGCCAGTCGTCGCTGAGCGTCATCACCGTCACGTTCGCGGCACCGAAGGCGGGGCTCGCGGATTCGTGGGGGACGGCCTACGCCCAGTACGTCACGAACCCGGCGACGGTGCGCGTGGTCAACCAGTACGACGTGGTGCCCACGCTGCCGCCGTCGTGGATGGCGCCGAACTACGCGCAGGTGGGCGTGGAGTTCGACGTGCTCTTCTACAACACGCTCGGGAGCACGACCACGCAGGAGGCGACCATCCGGCACGAGATGGACAACTACCTCACCGTGCTCACGCAGGCGCTGCCCGCGTCGCCCCAGCTCTACGTGGGCCCCTTCTCGGATGGCGTCTACACGGACAGCCTGGGCAATCCGCTGCAGGACACCAGCGTGGCGCCCACCTCGGACGCCGTGGCGAGCGCGAAGGCGTCCGTGAAGGCCCTGCCACAGCGCCCGGTGGCACAGCCGCCGAGCCGTCAGGTGGCGTTGAAGTAGGGACCGCGGGCATTGAGGTAGGCTTCGCTCCATCCCCCGAGGAGGCCTTCCCCCATGCCGTCCAAGCTCAAGCTGCCGTCGTTGAAGACGCCCACCGCGAGCGCGCCGCAGGCGCCGTCCACGCCGAAGTCCCCCGCGAAGGCGAAGCCGGACGACTGGTTCATGAAGAAGCCGCTGGGGGACCCGAAGCCGGTGAGCCAGCCGCCCGACGAGAAGAAGCTCACCGACTCCATCCGTCGCGACCTCTTGAGCCCCGGCCTGCCCGTGCGCACGGAGGAGGTGGCCCTGCAGGACAACCGCAAGGTGCGCATCACCACGCTGGGGCAGATCAAGATTGGCGAGACGGACAAGCAGCAGGGCTTCACGCTGGCGGCGCTCCAGGACCTGAAGAAGATCTCCAGCACGGAGACGGGCCGCATGGAGCTCAATGGCATCAACCGTCACTCGGGGCTCAACGGCACCACCGAGAAGCACGTGCAGATCTGGAAGAAGGACGAGAGCGGCACGACGGACAAGGCAGGCGAGAGCAAGGCGTTCGGCATCAAGGCCGGCTCCAAGGTGGAGTACAGCCCGCAGGACGGCATCCCCGACCCCAAGCACGCGTCGCACAAGGAGAAGTACGGCGCGTGGGGCACGCCCCAGAACAAGCCTTCTGACTCCACGCTCCTCCACGAACTGCACCACGCGCGGGAGTACGTGGACGGCACCATCGACACGAAGACGACGGTGAAGCGCGGCAACAAACCGGACCTGTCGTTGAGCGAGATGAGCGCGGCGGGCCTGGATGGCTTCAAGGACAGCGCGTTCATCGACGGCAAGAGCAAGCTGACGCGGCCTTCGGAGAACACCTATCGCCACGAGCAGGGCCTGCCGCAGCGCACCTTCTACGCGGACAAGGCGGAGGTGAAGAACAGCGGCATCAACCGCCTGCTCAAGGGCTCCGTCGACCTGGACCCGAAGCTGTCCAAGGAGGACGCGGCGAAGCTGGAGGCCTACAAGGAGAAGACGCCCGTCAAGCCGGAACAAGGCGGCTGAGCGTGACCGCGGGATCAATGCAGGTCGCGTGATGATGAGCGGCGGGCCGCGGCGCGGAGTCATCCGCGTCCATCGGGAAGGGCGTCAGCGGTCGGGAGTGCTGGCCGCCGGCGGTGGCACGCCCAGGGCCACCATGCGCGGGGCGTGCCGTTGGTAGAGCCGTACGAGGTCCGTGTGGTGCCGCCGGGCATCCACACCCCGGCTGAGGTTGCCGGGGTGGACGCGGTGCAGGTGGCTCAGGTGCGCGCCCCGCAAGGGCAGGTGCCCGCCGAGGAGGAAGCGCACGTACAGGTCCAGATCCTCCGCCATCCCCAGCGTCTCGTCGTAGCCGCCCACTTCATCGAAGAGGCTCCGGTGGAAACAGACGTTGCCCTGGAGGAAGTGCTCCGCCCGGAAGATGGAGGTCAACATCGCCAGGGACGACGGAAACGTCCAGGCCGCGTAGTCCTGCCCCGGCAGGTAGCGCCGGTCCCTGTCCATGCGGACGAAGTCCGCGACGAACCAGCGCCGGCCAGGGTGGTGGAGGATGAGGTCCGCGTAGTGATGCAGCGTGCGCTGCAGCAGCAGATCGTCGTCGTCGAGCGGCACCAGCCAGGCCTCCGGCGATGACTCGCGGATGAGGGCGTTGCGCGCGGCGCCCGGCGACAGGTGCTCCTGTTGGACGTGGACGTGGTGCTTCACGTCGAATTCCAACGGAGCGCGCACCGTGGCGTGCACGCTGGCGACGGCCTCCGCCAGGTACTTCGAGCGCTCGCTCACGCTGGGCGTGATGACCGCGAAGCGCAGGTTCGTGCCGTGGCCTTCGGTGGGCTCCATGCGTCTTCCTCCTCACGACGCCCAAGCTGGGGGGCGCGGGAAGGCCGAGGACATCACCCTGGAGGCGCGGCAGGCCCCGCCCGAAGGGTGGGCCCATGAAGGAGGACCCGGACAAGACAAAGGCCGGGTCCCCCCTCGGGAACCCGGCCCCTGTCCACACCGTCCCGGGAGTCCCGGGGGGCGCTGCGATGTTCAGGTGCCGGGCGGACTGCCACGGAGGAGGCGGTGGCCTACTCCAGGCTTTCCGGAGGGGGCACCTTCGTCGCAGGTCGCTGCGGGTTCTGCTTGTTGCGGTTCAGCAATGGGCATCCCTCCTTTCTGGTGACGGCTGACGGGGAGATAATCCGTTCCTGACACGCACCTCGCGGAGACACCCATGACGGAACTCGAGACTCTGGCTGCGTTCGAGCAGCACCTGCGCGACGGCCGGAGCCTCGCCAACGTCATCCTCCAGGGGTTGGACCTGCGCGCGTGGAGCGACGTGCTCGTGAAGGCGGACCTCACCGGCACCGTCTTCCTGGGCTGCCTCCTGGAGCCCGCGACCCTGGCCCGGGTCATCGAGCGGGGCGCCATGGTGTTCCCGCCGTTCTCCGGGCTGCCCTACTGCCCGTACCGGGGCAGCCTCTACACGCCGGAGGAGCTGTACGCGGGCTTCGACCCGACCCGTCCGGACACCTACGCGGACACGCTGGACGCGCGCATCTACGCGCATTGGAACTCGCGCGGTGGGGCCCACCCGCCGTCCATCCTGGAGACGCTGGCGCAGCGGCTTCACGACCACGCCATCAGCGACGCGCTGGAGGAGGCGCTGCTGGACCAGGGCAAGCCCCGCCGGGTGGTGGCCATCATGGGTGGGCATTCCATGCTGCGAGGACAGGAGTCCTACCGCTCCGTGGCGGAGCTGGCCCGCTCGCTGGCGCGTCTGGGTTTCTTCCTGGTGAGCGGCGGTGGCCCGGGCGCCATGGAGGCCACGCACCTGGGCGCGTGGTTCGCGGGGCGGGCGGATGAAGACCTGGACGCGGCGCTCGCGGTCCTGGCGCGGGCTCCGTCCTACAAGGACCGGGACTGGCTGGCGCGAGCCTTCGAGGTGCGAGCCACGTGGCCGCTGCGCGACGCGGCGGCGATGGGTGACAGCCTGGGCATCCCCACCTGGCTCTACGGCCACGAGCCGCCCAACCCCTTCGCCACGCGCATCGCCAAGTACTTCGCCAACAGCGTGCGCGAAGAGGGCCTGCTCACCATCGCTCGGGGTGGCGTCGTCTACTCACCCGGCAGCGCGGGCACGGTGCAGGAGATCTTCCAGGACGCCTGCCAGAACCACTACAACACCGTGGGCGTCATCAGCCCCATGCTCTTCCTGGGCCGCGAGTTCTGGACCAAGACGCGGCCTGTGTACCCGCTGCTGGAGCACCTGGCCCGGGGGCAGGAGTACGCGCGCCACCTGCTCCTCACGGATTCGAAGGAGGACATCGTCCAGGCGCTGGTGCGCTTCGACCAGGAGCGCGAAACCCTGGCGCGGGCGGGCTGACCGTGAAGGCTCAGCCCTGACCCGCGACCGGGGTGACGGCGTTCAGGTTCACGAAGGCGTCCCGCTTCACCCCGTGCTTGAGGAAGTCCTGCACCGCCCGCGCGAGCGTCGCGGCCAGCAGGCCCAGGAGGGGCAGGTGCTCACCGCCCTCGCAGGTGGCCTGGCCCTGCGTGTCCTCTGCGTCCGGCGTGAAGCGTTCGTCCCAGCGCACCAGCCCGAACGTGCCGTCCGCGGACACGGCGCCGTGCACCAGCGGCGTGCCCGCCTTCCGGGCGTGGTCGCTGAGAAGCTGGCGGCTGTCCTGGTTGTCGAAGCAGTCCACCAGCAGGTCCGCGTCCTTGCAGAGCGCCTCCACGTTGTCGCGCGTGAGGCGCACGCCGAAGGCCTCCGCCTTCACGCCATGCAGGTTGTGCAGCTGGAGCTTCAGCGCCTCCGCCTTGTTCTTTCCGACGGACGGCTTCACGTAGGCCTGCGACAGCAGGTTCTTCGACTCCACCCGGTCGAAGTCGATGAACACCCGCGTCGCATCCAGGTTGCGGCACAACAGCGCCGTCGCGGACCCGATGGCCCCCACGCCGCAGAAGACGATGCGCATGGTGGCCGTCCTCAGCACGCCCCGAAGGGCACCTTCGGACGCAGATAGATGCGCTCCTCGCCGTGCGGGCCCCGGAAGCGGTCCACGACGTAGTGCTGGAAGGCATCGTCCCCCAGGTGGAAGCGGTGCATGCCCGGCACTCCGCCCGAGCGCACCAGCTCCACCGCGATGCGGCGCACGTCCGGGTCGCTGATGTGCCGCTCCAGCTCCACCGGCACGTCCGCCGAGTGTCCGTCGTAGGTGATGTTGAGCGTCGCCATGGCTGCGTGCCTCCAGGAAGGGGAACCCAGGCCCGGGACGGCGCCCCCAGTCGCTTCCTGACAACCTGGCCCGTCAGGCTGGACGCAGTGCGCCCGCGGCCTCGGGGCCGGTGAGGTCCGTGCTCTTCGTGACGGCCTCCCACCGGTCCAGCTCGCTGCCCAGGATGCCCATCCGCTCGCGCGTGCGGCGCAGCGCGTCCGTGCCCAGCACCAGCTGCAGCGGCGGCGCTTCCGTCATCACCGCGTCCACGATGGCCTTCGCGCCCAGGGCCGGGTCGCCCAGCTGCTTGCCGGAGATCTTGCCCAGGTACTGCACCACCGCGCCGGCCGTCGTCGCGTAGTCCTCGATGTGTCCCCGCGTCTCCCGCCTCGAGTGTTGCGACAGGAAGTCCGTGCGGAACGCGCCCGGCTCCACCAGCGTCACCTTCAGGCCCAGCGGCGCCACCTCCTGCGCCAGGCTCAGCGACAGGCCCTCCAGCGCGCACTTCGCAGCCGCGTACAGCCCCGAGCCCGCCATGGGCGCCAGGCCCGCGATGGAGGTGATGTTCACGATGTGCCCCCGGCGCTGGGCCCGCAGGAAGGGCAGCGCGGCCTGCACCACGTGCAGCGGCCCGAAGAAGTTCACGTCGAAGACGTGGCGTGCCTCCTCCGCCGTCGCCTCCTCGATGGCGCCCAGCAGGCCGTAGCCCGCGTTGTTCACCACGACATCCAGGCGTCCGTGCAGCGCATGCGCCTGCTTCACCACCTGGGGAATCCGCTCCGCGTCGGTCAACTCCAGCGGCAGCACGTGCAGCGCGCCAGCGGGTGCCGCCAGGTCCGACTTTCCGTCGCGCGTTGTTCCCACGACGCCGCCGCCGCGGGCCAGGACGGCCTTCGCCAGCTCCCTGCCCAGGCCTCGCGAAATGCCCGTGATGAACCACACCTTCGAGTCGTTCGTTGCCATGGCGCCATGTCCTCTCTTGCAGCCGTGTGTGTCTGGGATGGCTTCAAGATAGCGGCGCGGATTCTGTTGAGAATGCGCGGCAGTCCTCATGGCTTGTGAAGAAAGCCGTACAGAATCAGGAGGACCACGCCTGTCGCAGGAATTGGACGAAGGCGCGCACCGGCGGCGCCGTGTGCTTCTGCTTCGGGTAGTAGAGGAAGAAGCCGGGGAAGGGGGCGCACCAGTCCTCCATCAGCGCCACCAGCTTTCCCGACTGCACGAAGGGGCGCACCCGTTCCTCCTCCCAGAACGCGATGCCCACGTCCTGGAGCGCGGCGGACAGCGCGAGCGCGCGGTCGCTGACGACGAGCGGCCCCTTCACCGCGATGGAGAACCAGTCGCCACCGCCCTTCTTGAACTCCCACGCGTAGATGCCGCCGGAGCCCGGCTGGCGCCAGTTGATGCAGCGGTGCTTGAGCAGGTCGCGGGGATGCCTGGGCGTGCCGTGCTTCGCCAGGTAGCGCGGAGAGGCGACGGGCACCTGGCGCAGGTGGCCTCCCAGTTTCACCGCCACCATGTCGTGGTCCAGCCACTCGCCCAGCCGGATGCCCACGTCGAAGCCTCCCGCCACCAGGTCGGTGAGGGCGTCGTCCACCGTGACGTCCAGCACGATGTCCGGATGGGCCGCGTGGAACTTCCCGAACAGCGGCTCCAGGTAGGAGATGGCGCCGAAGCGGGCCGCCTGGATCCGCACCGTGCCGGCGGGCGTGTCGCGGAGGTCCTTCACGTCCGCCACCGCGGCCTCCAGTTCCTCCATGGCCGGCTTCAGCCGCGTGAGCAGCCGCGCTCCGGCCTCCGTCACCGCGACGCTCCGGGTGGTGCGGTTGAGCAGGCGGACCCCCAGGCGCTCCTCCAGTGCCCGCAGCGTCTGGCTGAGCGCGGAAGGGGAGACGCGCAGGTGCGCCGCGGCCCGCGTGAAGTTGCCGTGCTCCACGATGGCCGCGAAGGCCTTCAGGTCCGCGAAGTCATTCCCACGCATTCTGTACGCACTCCTTCACAATCCGCCCAGTCTATGTCCGTCCTCTCCTGGACGGAGGGGAAGGGAGCGGCGGTCACCTTCCGGCCGGACGATGCACAGTGTTGGGTGCACGGGAGGAGACCCATGGAGTCACCGCGAGCACCGCATGGCTGGAACGTGACGCCCACGGAGGCCGTGGCGCTGCAGAAGCGCCTGCGCGAGCAGCTCATCCTCGAACCGCCCCCGGGCCTGCGCGTCACCCGCCTGGCGGGCGCGGACATCTCCACGGAGAAGGGCAACGACACGGGCTATGGCGGCATGGTGGTGCTCGACGCCGCGACGCTTGCGCCCGTGGCCCGCGCCGTGGCCACGGCGTTGCTGACGTTCCCCTATGTCCCCGGCCTGCTGTCCTTCCGCGAGCTGCCGGTGCTGGCCGCCGTCTGGAAGAGGCTCACGGTCCGCCCCGACGTGCTCGTCTTCGACGGCCAGGGCACCGCGCACGCGCGACGGTTGGGCATCGCCTGCCACGGAGGGCTGCTGTTCGACATCCCGTCCATCGGCTGCGCCAAGTCGCTGCTGGTGGGCACGCCCGGGAAGCTCGCGGAGCGGCGGGGCGCCACGTCTCCCATCACCCACAAAGGAGAGGTGGTGGGCATGGCGGTCCGCACCCGCGCGGGCGTCAGCCCCGTGTACGTCTCTCCCGGCCACCGCATGGACCTGGACACCGCCGTGGAGTGGGTGTTGAAGGCGAGCCCCCGCTACCGCGAACCGGAGACGACGCGCCACGCGCACCGGCTGGTGAATGCCTTCCGCCGCGCGGGGGGCGAGGCCGCGGAGCTGGAGGAGGGGAGTCCCGGATGAAGCCCGTGGGGTTGATGCTGGTGGCCGTGGGCCTGGGGCTCGTCGTCGTGGGCCTGCTGGTGTGGGCCGGCGCTTTCTCCTGGTTCGGCCGGCTGCCGGGGGACATCCGCGTGGAGAGCGGCCACACGCGCTTCTACGCGCCGCTGGCGTCCATGCTCCTCATCTCCGTGCTGCTCAGCCTGGGCGCCTGGGTGCTGCGCCGCTTCTTCTAAGGACCTCGGACTTGAAGCCTGTCACTGGATGAGAAGGCGAGAACCCTGCCGGGCCTCCCCGTCGGCGGCGCACCGGCCGAACGGGTCCGACGGTCGGATCCATTGGGAGGACCGGGGCCTGGGGGGCTCCGGCGGAATTCCTCTCAAGGACCCGCGCCCTTCGCGTCTGTCCGGCAGGAACGACCCATCAGGTGGGCCGCCTGCTGTCCGGGCGGTCAGGGTGGCGCCTGTCCCAGGGGACAGGCAGGGGAACGGGACGGACGGGGAGTGGATCCGCGCCGTTAGACCGCGCAGCATGTGGCCCCCGCCCTGGTGTCACCGGTACGGAATAAAAGGCTGCAATTGGAAGACGGCGGCGGGCAGGCCGCCAGGAGTGAGCATGCGCAGGCTGTCATCCCCGTGGAGCGAGCTGGCCTCACACTATCCCGTGGTCGTCGTGGGGTCGGGCTATGGCGGGGGCATCTCCGCGAGTCGCCTGGCCCGCGCGGGACAGCAGGTGTGCGTGCTGGAGCGTGGCCGGGAGATGCACCCCGGTGAGATGCCGCGCACGCCCGCGCAGGCCGTGGCCGAGTTCCAGCTCCACTGCGCCCCGGGCCAGGGAGACCTGGACGTGGGCAGCCCCACGGGCCTCATCGAGGTCCACCGCAACGGTGACGTGTCCGTCATCGACGGCTGCGGCCTGGGCGGCACGTCGCTCATCAACGCGGGCGTGACGATGCGGCCCGACCCCCGCGTGTTCGAGGACCCCCGCTGGCCGGAGGCCCTGCGCGCCGACGTGCACGGCCTCTTGGAAGACGGCTTCGCGCACGCGGAGCTGATGCTGCGGCCCCTGCCGTACCCGGAGGACCATCCGCCCCTGCAGAAGCTCAAGACGTTCGGCATCTCCGCGGAGAAGCTGGGCGGACGGCTGACGCGGCCTCCGGTGGCGGTGACGTTCGAGGCGGGCGTCAACGCCGCGGGCGTGCGGCAGCCGGGGTGCTCGCTGTGCGGCGACTGCGCCACGGGCTGCAACACCGGCGCGAAGAACACCGTGCTGATGAACTACCTGCCGGACGCGCACGCGCACGGAGCCCGCATCTTCACCGAGGTGTCGGTGCGCGCGGTGGTGCCGGACGGCGCGAAGTGGCGCGTCTACTACCGCCCCCTCAACACCGGCCGCGAGCGCTTCGACGCGCCCGATGCCTGGCTCACCGCGGACCGGGTCATCCTGGCGGCCGGCACCATGGGCACGGCGGAGATCCTGCTGCGTTCGCGCGAGCGTGGTCTGCCCGTGTCCTCGAAGCTGGGCCACCGCTTCAGCAGCAACGGCGACGTGCTGGCCTTCGGCTACAACCTGGACATGCCCGTCCACGGCGTGGGCCACGGCGAGCAGGACCACGAGACGCGGGACCCGGTGGGGCCCTGCATCGCGGGCGTCATCGACCAGCGCGACACCGCGCGGCTGGACGAGGGGATGATCATCGAGGAGGGCGTCATCCCCGGCGCGCTCGCGTCGCTGATGCCCGCGGCGCTCGCGGGGGCCGCGGCGCTGGTGGGCGAGGACACCGACGAGGGCATCCTGGACTGGGTCCAGGAGCGGCTGCGCCAGGCGGACAGCCTGGTGCGTGGCCCGGACCACGGCGCGGTGGAGCACACGCAGACGCTGATGGTGATGTCGCACGACGAGGGCAAGGGCGAGCTGCGGCTGGAGCACGACCGCGTGCGCCTGCACTGGCCGGACGCCGGCCGCGACCCGCAGCTCACCCGCATCGAGGAGCGCCTGCGCCGGGCCACCGCCGCGCTGGGCGGCACCTTCGTGCGCTACCCGCTCTGGTCCGAGGCCTTCGGCAAGGAGCTCTTGTGCACGCACCCGCTGGGCGGCTGTGTCATGGCCGACCGGGCGGAGGACGGCGTGGTGGACCACGAAGGGCGCGTCTTCTCCGGCGCCTCCGGCCGCGCGGTGCACGAGGGGCTGTACGTGTCCGACGGTTCCGTGGTGCCGCGCTCGCTGGGCATCAACCCGCTGCTCACCATCTCCGCCGTCGCCGAGCGCGCCTGCGCCCTGATGGCCCGGCGCCACGGGTGGACCATCGACTACTCGCCGCTGCCGGAGGCGGAGGCCCGTCCGGCTCCCGGGCCCGTGGGCGTCCGCTTCACGGAGACGATGCACGGCTTCGTGTCCGGTGACGTGAAGGCCCCGCATCTGGAGGCCGGAGACCCGGAGCGCGACGACGCCACGCCCCTGCGCTTCGTGCTCACCGTGACGTCGGAGAACCTGGACGCGACGCTGCGCGACGAGCGCCACCCCCTGAAGTTGATGGGCACGGTGACGGCGCCGGTGCTGTCGTCCCGCCCGCTGGTGGTGACGCGTGGCGAGCTGCGCCTGATGACCCGCGAGCACGCTCGGCCGGGCGGCCAGCGGATGGAGTACCTGCTCCACCTGCTCAGCGAGTCCGGCGAGGCGTACTACCTGGAGGGCTACAAGGACCTCTACGACGACCCGGGTCCGGACCTGTGGAGGGACACCACGACGCTGCTCGTGTCCCTGCACCGGGGGGCAGGGCCCGAGGCCCCGTGCATCGGCCGGGGCTTCCTGCGGCTGACGGCGGAGGAGTTCGCCCGCCAGCTCACCACCCTGCGCGTGCTCAACGCCCGGGATGGCGTGCACCGCGCGGAGGCCCTGGCCCGCTTCGGCGGCTTCTTCTTCGGCGCGCTCTGGGACACCTACGTGCGGCGCGTGGCCGCCTAGCGGCCGGGCAGTCGGCGGACAGTGCAGCAGGCAGCGATGACGTGCCCTCCGGGACGGGCATGGGCACCCTGTTACCCACCGGGACCGACAGGGAGGACCCCCATGGCTGAAGAGCGTGATCCGCAGCGCCGCTCGGGTGCACCCCAGGACGAGGAGCATGCGGAGGAGCGGCGCGAGCTGTCCATCGAGGAGCGGCGTGCGCGGCGCAGTGCGATGCGGGCCAGTCAGACGTATGCCCGCTTCATCGACCACCTCTGTGAACGGGGAGGGATGTCCCCGAGCGTCGCCCAGCAGGCGGCTGTCTCCGTGCTCTGCGGCCTGGAGCAACGCATCCAGGTGGAGGAGGCGCACGACCTGGAGGCGCAGCTGCCGCGCAAGCTCACGGAGCTGCTGCACCGCTGCGAACGCCACGACGCCGAACCCCGTCCGGACAAGTTCGGCCGCGACGAGCTGCTGAAGCAGGTGGGCGACGACCTGGCCCTGCATCCGGACGCGGTGGAGCCCGTGGTGCGCGCGGTGATGGACGCCGTCCGCCATCAGATCAGCGAAGGCGAGGCGGAGGACGTGAGCGCCAACCTGCCAGCGGACATCCGCCACCTTTGGCTGCCGACGATGTGAAAGAGGGCTGTTAAGGTCTCCGGCACACGCTTGCCGGAGACCGCGCATGGCCCTCGATGATGATTTCAGCGCCGCCCAGAGCCGGGTGAAGACGCTGTCCAAGGCCCCCTCGAACGACACGCTGCTGGAGCTGTACTCGCTCTACAAGCAGGGCACCGAAGGGGACGTGCAGGGCAAGCGCCCCGGCATGCTCGATATCAAGGGCCGCGCGAAGTACGACGCGTGGGCCGGCCGCAAGGGGCTGGCGAAGGACGCGGCGAAGCAGCAGTACGTGGCGCTCGTGGACCGGCTCCTGCGCGGGTAGAACACGGCCCTCATGCCTCAATGGCTCCGGATGGCGCTGTTCCTCGTGCCGGTCACCACGCTGCTCGCGGTGGCGCACGTCTATCTGTACCGCCGCCTGGTGCGCGATGTGACGGCGAGCAAGGGGCTGCGCCGCACGGGGATGGGGCTCTTCGCCGGGGGGCTCGTCGGCTCCCTGGGCGCCCGGATGGTGGGGGCGATGTTCTCCTCCGAAGTGGCGTGGTGGACGGGCATCGCGCTGCTGGTGTGGATGGGGCTGGTGCTCTACCTGCTCATGTTCACCCTGGGGCTGGACGTGGTGCGGGGCGTGCTCGCCCGCGTGCGCAAGGTCCCGGAGCCGCCGTCGCCCGAGCGCCGGGCCTTCCTCGCGCGAGGGCTCGCGGCGGGCGCCACCGTGGCGGGCGCGACGGTGAGCAGCTTCGGCGCGTGGCGTGCGTTCCATCCGCCGGACGTGCGCGACATCCCGGTGCGGCTGCCCGGGCTGCCCAAGGCGCTGGAGGGCTTCACGCTGGTGCAGCTCACGGACATCCACATCGGTGGCGTGTTGCAGCGCCGCTTCGTGGACGAGCTGGTGGCGCGCGCCAACGCGCTCAAGCCGGACCTCATCGCGGTGACGGGCGACCTGGTGGACGGCACGGTGCCGGAGCTGGGGCGCTTCGTGGGCGGCTTCGGCGCGCTCAAGGCCCGGCACGGCGCGTACTTCGTCACCGGCAACCACGACTACTACTCCGGCGTGGAGGCGTGGACGGAGTTCGTGCGGGGGCTGGGCATCACCGTGCTGCGCAACCGCGCCGTGTCCATTGGAGACGCGGGCGCGTCCTTCGACCTCATCGGCGTGGACGACTGGAGCGCGAGCCGGTTCGGTGAGGCGGGCTATGACCTGGACGCGGCGCTCAAGGGGCGCAGGCCGGACCGCGCGTCGGTGCTGCTGGCGCACCAGCCCTCCAACTTCGAGGTGGTGGCCCAGCGTGGCGTGGGGCTCCAGATTTCAGGCCATACGCACGGCGGACAGATGTTCCCGGGCAACGTGCTGGGCCGGCTCATCTGGGGCGACCAGAACGCGGGCCTGAGCCAGTTGGCTCAATCGCAGCTCTACGTCAGCCGCGGGTGTGGCTTCGTGGGCCCGCCCATGCGCGTCGCCGCGCCGCCGGAGATTGCCCGCATCATCCTGTTGCCGGGCTGAAGCGGGTCACGGCTTGCGGTGGGCGCTGTCCAGGAGCAGGCCGTCCTCCTGGAGGATGGTCGGGCCGGGCCGGGGCCGGCCGTACAAGAGGCCCGAAGCGATGCGCAGCGGCGCGGCCCACGAGGGCTCGTCGCGCACCAGCACGTCCTCGCCGCCGATGCGGACCACCATGCCGTCGGGGGCCACCACGGAGAAGCGCAGCGGCCGGCCCAGCGCCGCCTGGAGCGCGGCCATGGTGGTCTCGTCCTCCTGGGAGAAGCCCAACGGGCCCTCCGGGTGGCTGTGGGTGATCTCCATCAGCGTGTCCCGCAGGCTCCAGATGGCCTCCCACCGCGCCCGCGAGTCCGGAAGCGCCAGGGGGTCGTCGAAGGAATCGCCCCACAGCACCTGGTCCTCCGGCCCGATGAGCAGGCACACCTCGCGCGTCGTCGACATGCAGTCCTTCCTCCCGAATGGCCCGTACCGACGTGCGGGGCGGGCCCGGTCGGACACGCGGGTTTCAGACGTGCCGGGTGATGACCAGCACGTCCGTGTCGATGGCTTCCTTGAGCACGGACGGCAGGCTCTCCAGCGTGACCTGGGTGTCCGCGCCCGCCAGGCACACGCCCGCGTCGCGCACGCGCAGCGTCGCGGCTTCCACCACCGTGACGAAGCGCTCGCCCATGAACGTGTAGACGACCTCCAGGAGGCCGTCGCCCAGCCGGCGCTGGGCCATCAGCCGCGCGCCCGCCTTGTCCAGTGCGCGCTCCACCCAAGCGCTGGCGTCCGGCTCCGCACGCCCGCGCTCCTGACGCGTGGCGCTCCGTCCATGCCGCGCGCCCGGCGTTGGGGAGGAGGCGTGCGCGTCCCGCCAGGTCTCCCACGCACCGGGGCCCTGGGGGGCCCCCACGGCGTGGAGGGCCTCCCATCGCTCGCGCTCACGCCCTGACAACGGCCGTGCGACCTCGCGTCCCTCCGCGTCCCGCCAGACCTCCGAGGTGCCGCGCTCCTGGAGCATCCGCGCGCGGTCCTCCGCTTCGCGCCGGGACTCCTGCTCCGCCTGCATCCGGAGGAAACGCACCCGCTCCTCCGCGAGCCCGCGCAGGCAGCGCTCCGCCTCCGTGCGCCCCTCGCGCGCTACGTCGAGCACCCGCGCGCGGGCCTCCACGGGCGCGAACGGAATGCCCGTGCTTCGTGACACGGTCTCCAACACCGCGAAGCCGAACGCCGCGCGCAGCGACGCACTGACGCCTCGCGCGTCCCCCAGCGCACCGTTCTCCTCCAGCGCCCGGCGCGCCGTCTCCTCCGCCTCGCCCTCGAACTCCACGCCCTCGAAGAGCAGCGTGCCGTCATGCCAGCGGCGCGCCGTCACCGGCGACAGGCGCGGCGGCTCCTCCTCCGGCATCAACGCCAGGGCTTCCGCCACCGCGCCCTCGCGCACCAGCCGCGTCCCCCAGATGTGGCCCCGCACGCGCGGCAGTGCCTCCATCCCTTCAGGAGACGCCAGCTCTCGCGCGGTGGCCTCGCGGCCCTTCACCTCGAAACGCCACCAGCCCGGGGCAACGGGCTGGGTGACGCGCAGGCGGCGTGAAGGCGCGTCCACGGTCCCGCCGCCGAAATACGGCAGCACCGCCGACTCCACCTTCCCGAGCAGCTTCCGGTAGTCCACGCCCCTGCCTCCTTCTTCACGCCGCCTTCAACAGCGGCGTGCTCATCACCCGGTCCACCCAGCCGGACTGGCTGGCCCCCGCCTCGCGCGGAGCATCCATCAGCGCCTGGAGCACGCGCGGCACCTGGTACGGGTCCGCGAACTGCCCCACGCTCACCTCGCTGAAGGGCACGCCCAGCTGCTTCGCGCCCGAGCGCACCGTGCTGCCGCGCGCCCCCGCCACGCTCACCAGCAACGCCAGGGCCGCCACGCTGTAGCCACACGCGTGGAACGCCTTGGCGAACTGGTCGCCCGCCTCGCCCGCCTCGTCACCCACCACCATCACCACCAGCTTCGCCTCCGCCGGGATGCGCACGCCGTCGCGGTGCAGCGCGTGGACACCGGCCGCGTGCACCGTGCCGCCGGACGCCTTCAGCCCGGACAGCATGTGCTGCACCGCCGTGCGGTTCGGCGCCTTGGGCTTGAGCACCGTGCCCATGGTGTCGAACGCCGCCACGTGCAGCTTGTCCATCGGGAAGCCCGCGAGGATGCGCGACAGCGCCTCCTTGGACTGCTCGATGGCGCCCTCCATGGACCCCGACTTGTCGATGAGGAACATCACGCGCACGTCCGTCTCCGCCGTCGCCTCCGCCACCGCCTTCTTCACCGCGTTGTCGCTCGCCTCCTCCAGCTTGCGGCGCACGTCCTCGCTCCGGACGTTCTTCGCGATGTTCAGCGAGCGCTGATCCGTCGAGTTCGCCACCGCCCGCTCCCAGCGCGCCTTCACGGAGGGCTCCTGCAACAGGCCCAGGTCCTCCAGCGTGGGCGTCATCAGCCGCAGGTCGCGGTCCGACAACGACGGCAGCAGCGTCGCCAGGATGGCGGGCGTGAGGCCCACGTCCTTCGGCAACCGGCCCACGACCTCCTTGTAGGAGAGCCGCTCCAGTTCAATCCACTCGCAGATCTCCGCCTCGGAGAGGCCGTCGAAGCGCTCGCGCTTCACCAACACGAGGCCCTGGAGGCCCACCTGCCGGTGGCCCCCGTCCGCCTGCTTCTGCTTCCAGCCGAGCACCTCGAAGAAGCCCTGCGACTGGGGCTTGTAGCCGGCCTTGCGCGCCAGCTTCTTCAGCGTCTCCTTGTAGCCCGCCTTCACCAGGCCCTGGAGCATGGGCAGGTTCGCCTCACGCGCGGCCAGCCACTTCTGGGCCACGCGCTTCCAGCGGCCCAGCGGCGGCTTGCGCGACGCCGGATCTCCGAAGCCCGCGGCGCGGTTGAGGCGCGCGATCTCCGGCGTCTCCAGCAGCTCCGCCACGCGCAAGACGGCCTTGGGCGTGAGCATCCGCGTGGAGCGGCGCACGTAGTGCAGCACCATGGCCTCGCCAATGGCGCGGTAGTCGTCGTCGTGGAAGGCGACAGCGCCCTGGCCGTCGCGCACGGGCTGGCCCGCGTGCTCCTGCACCAGCATCAGCGCGCAGGTGGCCACCTTCAGGTCGCGCCAGTCCGTCTGCGTCAGCGCGTACGACGCGAAGTGCGCCATCAGCGTCGGGTTGAGGCGGTGGAGCTCCAGCAGCTGGCCGTACAGCTTCACCGCGGCGGGCACGAACAGGCCCGGCGCCACCTTGCGGCCGCGCGAAAGCGCCTTGGCGTCCGCGCCGGCGGCGGCCACCCAGGTGCCGTTCACGTCCAGGCCGGGGCGGTGGTGCCACAGGTGGGCGGAGCCGCCGAGCACGACGTCGAGCAGCCGCTCGGCCGGTCCGCGCTGCGTCTCCGGAAGGATCGTCTGGGTGCGAGCGGTGGTCATGGCGGTCGTCCCCCTTTCGGGACGGAGGCATGCCCGGAAGGGCCGCCTGGGGTTGGGAGGGAAAAAGTGAGCGCCCGAGTGAGGAAGCCGGTTGTCTGAAACCCAAGTTCAGTGCCGGACCGCCGGCGGTCCCCCCGCCTTGCGAGCGGAGGGGTGGAGTCGAACCACGGCGTGTAGGGCCTCTTCGGCCGGGCGCTCGAAAGCGATGCGCCCCTGGACGCCCCCCTGGCGGAAATCCTGACGGCGTATTTCCAGGCCTTTTTCCGGGGCCTTGCGGGCCTGCCCCAGGCCGCCTGGCGCCTTCATGGAGGAGACCCGCCGCGTCATTCGCGGGCCCGCGAAAAAAACGTGTCAGGAAACGCGGGGAGCCGGAGTCGGGGGTTCGGGTAACCAGTCGGAGGCTGTCCGCGGATGCAACGTGCTACCTTGCCGCGCCACATCCCCGTAACCCAACCTCTCGGGATGAGGACGTCCCGGGACAGCCTCCAGGGTCTCCCGGTGTACGAGCAGCTCACGGATGAGGAATTGTTCGCGGAGGTGTCCCGCCGCCGCGCCACGGGCGAGGCCGTGGGGACCCCGCTGGGGGCCTTGTGCGCGCGGTGGGCGCGCCCGGCCCGCTACGTCATCAGCAGGATTCAGGGCAGCTACGGACGCGGCTCGCCGGCGGACGCCGACGAGCTCTTCCAGGACGCGGTGGGGAAGTTCCTCGACCGGGGCCTGGATCAGTTCCGGGGCGTGTCCGAGCAGATGCCGGGCAGGAGCGCGTCTCCCAAGACGTTCTTCCTGCGCATCGTCAAGCACGTCGCCATCGACTTCTACCGGCGGCACCGGGAGGAGCTGGCGCCCGCGCCGGTGTCGCCCGATGACGTCATGGAAGAGACCCCGTCCGAGGTGGCCCGGGCGGTGGAGGGCGCACGGCGTCGCGAGGAGCGCGCCGAGGCGCAGGAGCTGTATTGGGCCGCCTACGCCAGGCTCCAGCAGGAGCACCCCAAGGAGGCTTCCGCATGGGAGCTGTATCACCACGAGGACGTGGAGGATCACGAGGAATGCGCACGGCGTTTGAACATCAGCGTGGTGAATTCGTACAAGCGCGTCAGCCGCGCCCAGGCATACCTGCGTCTGTACCTGCTGGAGTTGCAGCGGGACGGACTGCCGGAGGAGCCGTCGTGATGCCCCGCGGGGGGCTGAAGTCCTCCGCCCTGCCCGGGATGTCGCGATGAAGGGCGACGCGCTGTCCCGCTACCAGGCCCGGTACGCGCGCCTGGGCGCGGGCCCCCTCCCGGTGGGCGAGCTGTTGGAGGTGGTGGGGGATGTGCTGCGCCGCTCGGACCGGCTCGGCACCGACGGGGTGGAAGAGGCCTTGAAGGGCCTGGACCGCCCCGAAGTGGAAACCTGGGTGCGCCAGCAGAAACCGCAGGCGCTCCAGCCGTTGCTCCTGCGTGCCGCCGAGGAGTCGATGGAGGTGGCGCTGGGCGAGGAGGGGGAGGACGCGGAGCTGTGGCGTACGTCCGCGCTGGAAGGACTGGCCGCCCGGGACCGGGCCGCCTCCGCCGCCCGCGCGCTCGCCACCTGGGAGCTGCTGAAGGGCCCGCTGGACGGGGACGCGCTCGCCGCTCGCGAGAGATTCCTTGGGGCGCTGGGCCACCTGGACACCGCGCTGCGCTCCCGGGCGCGCTGGTTCATCCCGCTCAACACCGAGCGCCGCGCCGAGCGCGACCTGCTGGACCCCGTGGAGCGCCCCGGCGCCTGGTGGTTCTCCGCGCGGGCCGGTTGCGATGACCTGGTGGCGTCCTGGACGGGCCGCCCCATGAAGGATCCCGAGCACCTGAAGGACTGTGCCAGCTGCCGCGCGGACCGCGCGGACACCGCGGTGGTGGACTCGCCCCCGCGCCGTCACCTCACCGACGACGAGCTGTGGCGCCTGGACTCGGGCGAGATGGGCCGCGAGGAGCGCGAGCGCGTGGAGGCCCACACGGCTGGCTGTGGCGAGTGCGCGCAGGCCGTGCTGGCGCTGGAAGAGGGCGACGCCGCCATCGACGAGGCGCTGGAGCTGGATGAGGACGGGGCGCAGGCCCCGCGCGCGGCGCGTGATTCCCGCGCGGATGTGGCCCGGCGCCCGGGCGCGGCCCGCCTGCCGGAGCACCGCGAGGTGCTGGAGGAGCGGCGCGACTTCCGCGTGGTGCTGGTGCGCGAGCGTCAGCGGGTGCGGCTTCTGGTGCAGCCTCTGGGGACGCGCGCCGTGACGGCCGCCGTGTTCCTGTCTCCCGGGCGTCCGTCGCTCAAGCCGACGCAGGGGCCGGAGGGGCTGTCCTTCGACCTGTCCTCGGCGCTGGCGACCGGCGCGCACGCGGCCCACCTCACGGTGCAGGCCGGGCAGGAGACGCTGGAGCGCGACTTCGCGTTCTGAAGCGGAGCGGAGCGGCGGAGGGTGGAAACCTTCCGCCTCCGCCCTGTCTCACTGGAGCTGGGAGGACGGCACGTCCCGGCCGGATGAGTCGTACGGCTGGGCCGAGCGCACCGGCTGGCGGGGCAGCGGAAGAGGGCGCCGGGAGGCGCCGGCCCGCACGCCACCGGACAGGAAGGCCGCCACGAGCTGCGTGAGCGGCGGCCGGGTGGCGAGCGCCACGCCGCACACCTCCAGCCCCTGCCGTTCGAAGCGCCCCGTGGTTTGCAGATATGCGTTGCAGCCCTTCGGCGTGGCGGCGCTCAGGTCCCGCTGGAAGCGCTGGTCGTCGCTGCCCCAGCGGATGGCGAGCGAGTCCGAGGCGAGCCGGATGTACAGCCGCTCTCCACCCCAGGTGCCCTCGATGAGGGTGGCGGCGCCGCCGGCGCGCACCTTCACCGCGAGGTCTCGCCGTTCGTAGGTGCCGTTCACCTCGATGCCGTGCTCGAAGAGCTCGTCGCCGAACTCGCCCTTCCACGAGGCGTCCTTGCCCTTCACGAGCGGAGTCTCCGTCTGCACGCGCTGCGTGTCGAACCAGGCGGTGCCCACGCGTCCCAGGGGGGCATTCGCGCCACCCTGGGGACGGGGCGCTTCCTCCAGGCCCTGGGGACCGGAGGGCAGCGGCTGAGGGGTGGCGAGCAGGTCCGTCGACTTCACCGACGCGTCCACCGTTTCGAAGCGCACGCCGCCGAGCCATGCCTGGCCGGTGCCGCTCATGATGAGGCCCGCCATGATGGTGGTGGCCTCCTGGGGCACGTCCAGCACCACGTCGTAGCGCTTGCAGCCGTGGGTGCCCACGAGGGCGCGCGACTGCATGTTGTCGAAGGCGAGCGGCTGCTTGGGGTCCGCTCCCTCCACGCGCATCCACAGCCCCGCCCAGCCCTTCACGTCCAGGTGGCGCACGGCGGCGGAGAAGCGCAGGCGCTTGCCCCGGAAGTCCTGCGCGCTGAAGGCCTGCATGAAGGTGCCGAAGCTGTCCGTGGCCTGGGTGCGCGAGCGCAGGAACGCGCTGCGCGTGCCTTCACACGGGGCGCTGTCGTCCACCCCCGCTTCGAAGTGCTGGGGCGCGCTCTCCGTGACGTACCAGCCCTGCGGCAGCTTCGCCCGCGTGGTGTCAGACGCGGCGGGCATGCCGCCCGAAGTGGCGGGAGGCGTCGCGGGGGCCGAGGCCGCGGGCGGCGGTGTCTGGGCCGCCGCGAGGGGCGCCCAGAGCGCCAGCAGCAGGCCGGGGATGCGGGTTCGGAAGGTCATCGCGGAAGTCCTCACAGGGCGGCCGGCCGCGAGTTCAGCGCCACCGGGGTCCGTCCGCTGGACGCGTCGTAGCGGGGGACCTCGCCCTGTCCACCAGGGTGATACACGAGCAGCCCGCGCGCGCTCGCGGACCTCAGGCAGTGCTCCTGCGTGGCCAGATCCGGGCACGCGACCACGATGTCCCGGGGAGCCTCATCCACGTCCAGCACCGCGACGACCGGCGCCTCCAGGGGCGTCACGG
This sequence comes from Corallococcus carmarthensis, assembly GCF_003611695.1. GTDB lineage: Bacteria > Myxococcota > Myxococcia > Myxococcales > Myxococcaceae > Corallococcus > Corallococcus carmarthensis. Next base: position 163,382 of record NZ_RAWE01000002.1, read on the forward strand.
GCGTGGACGCCGCTTCCCCGCCCGGCCGCAGCAGCAGGAACACGGAGGCCGCCACCGCGACCAGCGCGGCGGCGACGGCGGCCGGACGGTGCCAGCGCGCGGGGCGCACCACGACGGCGTCGCGCGGCGTGGCGGCGGCGACCTCGTACAGTTGCTCCTCCAGCAGGGCCTCCTCCTGGAGCAGCCGCGCGCACGGCTCGCACGTGAGCGTGTGGGCCTCCAGCTCCGCCTCGGCTTCGGGCGGCAGCGCGCCCAGCAGGTACTGCTCCGTGCGCTCGCGGGTGAGATGGGACGTGGCGCTAGACATGGTTTTCCTCTTCGAGCGCGGTGCGCAGCTTCTTGCGGACCTCGCACAAAATCTGTCGCACGCGCTGGACGGACAGCCCGACGCGGGAGGCGACCTCGGCATGGGGAAGTCCCTGGCCGTCACAGGCCAGGAGGAAGACGTTGCGCGCGCCCGGCGACACCTGCTCCAGCGCGTCGCGCGCCCGGGCGAGCTGCTCCTCCGACAACAGGCGCTTCTCCGCGGACTGCGCGGGGTCCACCGGCTGCTGCCGCTCCGGCAGGTCCTCCACCGCGCCGTCCACCGACTCTCGCCGCGTGCGCCGGGCGTCATCCGAGGCGAGGAAGGCCGCCTGGGCGACCGCGAGGTGCGGCAGGCGCAGCTCCGCGAGCAGGCCCCGCTGCTGCTGCTGGATGAGGCGCGCCCAGGTCTCCTGCGCCAGCTCCTGGGCCCGGTCCACCCGGATGCCCCGCGCGAGCAGCGACACCACCACCCGGCGCTGGTGCCGCGCGATGAGCGCGTCCCACGCGGCCCGCTCGCCCGCGAGCGCCCGCCGGGACAAGGCCTCCTCGTCCGGCGCCGCCGGCCGCGCGGCCCTGCTTGTGTCCTGCCGCGACTGGAGGGTCGTCATCCCCAAGCCCTGTACGGCTGCATCCATGCCGTCTTCCCGTTGCGAGCCGCGCTCGTCCCCCGGGGGCCGTTCCTGCCCCGGGCTTCCCGGGAAACGCGCCTGGGGGCCGGACATATCGACGGAAAGGGGCAAGGGGGTGGGGGAATGTCAGTTGG
>NZ_RAWE01000300.1 GCF_003611695.1 Corallococcus carmarthensis
CACCAGGAATGCCCCGTCCTCCCGACGGTTTCCCAGGACCCCATGCGCACCCGCCTCCTCGCCGCCCTCTGCCTCCTGGCGCCCGCCGCCGCCCTCGCCGCCAAGGACCCCCGCTGCGCCGGCAAGCCCGCCGCCCGGGCCGCCCGCTTCTCCGACACCGCCTTGAAGGGCGCCTCCGCCGCGGAGCGTTACGCCGCCTACATCCAGGCCTGTGCACTGGATGACGTGGTGGCCCTCACGCAGACGCTCGTCCGCTTCAAGACGGTGAGCAGCGAGGCCCCCGCCGCGAAGAACCCGGAGGTGGCCGCCATGGGCCGCGCCCTGGAGTCCTGGGCGAAGCAGCATGGCTTCGGCTTCCGCACCGTGGGCGACAACGACGTCTTCGAGCTGTCCTGGGGCGAAGGCGAGCCGCTCTTGGGGCTCGTGTTCCACGGCGACGTCGTCCCCGCGGCCGCCCATGAATGGAAGCGCGCCCCCTTCAAGCCGGTGGTGGAGAAGGGCCGCCTGTATGGCCGGGGTGTGGAGGACGACAAGGGCCCCATCGCCTCCGGGCTCGTCGCGCTGGCCATGGCGAAGGACCTGGGCCTGAAGCCGCAAGGCAAGGTGCTCGTCATCATCGGCAACGGCGAGGAGAGCGACTGGAACGGCATGAAGAAGTACGCGGACACGGAGCCCAAGCCCACGCACGTCATCTCCGTGGACTCCGGCTACCCGGTGATGGCCGCGCAGTCCGGCTTCGTCGCGTGGACGCTGGAGGCGCCCGTGGGCGCGGCGCTCGCCACGCCGAAGGAGGGCACCGTCGCGCGCGCCGTGGACGTGAGCGCGGGTGAGTTCCTCACCCAGGTGCCCGGCACCGCCACGCTGAAGCTGGAGCCCGTGAAGGGCCAGACGCCGGAGGCGGTGCTCGCCGCCGTGAAGGCCGCCATCGCCCAGGAGGGCCCCGCCCGCAGGGACCTGAAGGCCGAGGCGAAGCGCGAGGGCTCCACCGTGGTGCTCACCGCCCACGGCGTGGCGGTGCACTCGTCCACCGCGGACGAGGGCCACAACGCCCTCTGGGATTTGTCCGCCGTGGCCTCGCGTCTGTCATTGGAGGACAACGGCATCGCGGCGCTGCTGCGCGTGGTGGCGAAGCGCTTCGACGGCGACCACCACGGCGACAAGCTGGGCCTGAAGTACGAGGACACGTTGATGGGGCCGCTGCTGGTGGCGCCCACCGTGCTGCGCGTGAAGGACGGCAGCGTGTCCCTGGGCGTCAACATGCGCAGGCCGCAGGGCAAGGACGCGGCGGCCTTCAACGCGTCGCTGGACGCCGCCGCGAAGCGCGTGGGCGAGGACTCCGGTGGCCAGGTGAAGGAGGGCTCCGGCCGCTACCTGGGCGACCCGCACGTGGCGGACACGTCCGGCCCGCTGGTGAAGACGCTGATGGACATCTACCAGCGGCAGCGCAAGGCGCCGGACGCGGTGCCCGGCTCCATCCGCGGCGGCACCTACGCGCGGCTGTTCCCCCGCGCCGTGGACTTCGGGCCCGCGTTCCCCAACGAGCCCTACACCGGCCACGCCCCGGATGAATCCATCGCGCTGGAGACGCTGGACCTGAGCACGCGCATGCTCGCGGAGGCCGTGCACACGCTCGCCATCGCGCCCGCGTCCGAGGTGAAGGCCGCGCCGTGAGGACGGCTCACGGCGGCAGGTAGCCCCGGGGCGGGGGGACGCGGGGCCAGCGCACGGTGAAGGTCGTGCCCTCTCCGGGGACGCTCTCCACGCGGACGCTGCCCTGGTGCACCTGGACGATCTCACTCACGATGTAGAGCCCCAGCCCCAGGCTGCGCTGCTTGGTGCCCGGGTCGGGCAGGTGCCCCGCCTTGAACGGGTCGAACAGGCGCGGCAGCAGCTCCGCCGGGATGGGGTCGCCCTCGTTGAGCACGCGCATCACCACGTCCGTGGGTTCGCCGGTGAGCGTGGTGACGACGGGCGTGTCGCTCTTCGCGTGTTGCAGCGCGTTCACCACCAGGTTGCCCAGCACCTGCGTCACCCGGTCGGGATCCCATTCCCCCCACAGGTCGTCCCCGCGCACCTCCAGCGAGAGGGACCGCTCCGGGTAGACCACCTGCAGCTCGTCCAGCACGCCCTGGCACAGCTCCACCATGTTCACGTGCTGGCGCGTCACCGGGATGCCCCCGCCCAGGCGGCTGCGCGCGAAGTCGAGGATGTCGTTGATCATCCGCGTCATCCGCGCCGTGGCCTTGCGGATGCGGTCCACGGAGCGGCGCGCGCCCGTGTCCAGGTCCGGGGCCCGCCCCAGCATGAAGGCCGACGCGTTCACCGCGTGCAAGGGGTTGCGCAGGTCGTGTCCCAGGACGGCGATGAGCTCCTCGCGGAAGTCGATGGCCTGCCGGAGCGCGGCCTCCGCGCGCTTGTGGTCGGTGATGTCCACCACCGTGCAGCCCACCCCCAGCAGCACGCCGTCCGGGGTGCGCACCGGGAAGCAGTCCGCGCGCCAGACGCCCGCGCGGCCCCGCACCGGATCCGGCCCTTCGAGGAGCACGTCCTGCACGGGCCGCCCTGTCTCCAGCACCTGCCTCAGTGCGCGCTCGATGGGGGCCTCGGCGCCGGTGCGGACCATCTCGTGCAGGGTGCGGCCCCGGTGTGCCTCCACGGGGTTGCTGTTGAGCCGCGCCAGCGTTCCGTTGATGCGCAGGTAGCGCAGGTCATGGTCCAGGAACGCGATGCCCACGGGCGCCGCGTCCAGCAGCGAGTCCAGCAGCGCCAGCGACCGCTCGGCCTCCTTGCGCGCCTCGTGCTCGCGCGCGTGCAGCTCCGTCTGCGCGATGTGCGCGGAGGCCCGCTCCGCGACGGCGTGGAAGAGCAGCACGTCCGCTTCGGAGAAGGCGAAGGCCGTGCGCGACCCCATGTACGCCATGCCCAACAGCCGCTCGCCGTCCATCAGCGGCAGGCCGTACAGCGCGCGCAGCCCCGAGCGGCGCAGCGGTTCGAAGAGGACGCGCGGATCCGTGGCGGCCGAGCGGACGAAGAAGGGCCGCCGCTCCAGCGCCGCCTGCCCGCTGACGCCTTGGCCCACCGGCACGCGCAGGCCCTTCACCTCGTCGGTGCCCAGGCCCACCGCGGCGCGCACCACCAGCGCGTCGTCCTCCAGCATCATCACCGCCGCCGTGTCCACGGTGAGCGCGGACTCCATCAGCCGGGTGAGCAGGCGCTCCAGGAGCGTCTCCATGTCCGGGTCGTCCAGCGTCGCCTCGGACATGCGGTCCAGCGTCTGGAGGATGCGCTGCTTCATGGACCAGAAGAAGGTCATTGTCCGGGTGACCACCCGGTCGAGCGTCTCCTCCAGCCGCGTGAGGTCGCCGGGCCGGAGCATCCGCTCCTGCGCCTCCAGGCGGTGGAGGATGCAGCGGCGCAGGAGCGCGTACTCCTGCGCCACCTCGCCCAGGTCGAAGCCCGCGTCCAGCCGGGCCGCGGCGTGCGCCGCCTCCAGGCGTTCGTCCAGCGCCTCCGGCCCCAGCTCCACCGCGTCCGCCAGCGTGGTGAGCAGCTCCGGCAGGTGGTCGATGAGCCAGGGCGGGCGGACCGGCTCCTTGCCGCCCAGCTGCTGGAGCATCGCCTGCTGCCAGTCCGTCAGCAGCACGTCGTGATTCGCACGCAGGAACTCCGCCGCGGAGGGCCGGGGCCCGCTGCGCGCATGCTCGTCCACGGAGTGTGAATCCGGCTCCTGCATCGCCAGTCTCCCCAGGCCATCGCCCGGCCGCGCCGCCCCTCGCGGAAAGTCTGCGCACGGTGCCTCCGGCGTGCTTCGCCCCTGCGTCCAGTGGAGGCCGCCGCCGCGAGCCCTCGTCCGTGGGTCCCGGGCCGGGCCTCGGACGCACCGCCCGGCGCGCCGTTCACCTTCGTGCGCTCGGCCGCCCTGGGGGAACGTTCGCGCCCCAGGGCATGCGAGTGCTCGGGTAGGGTGGCCGGCAAAGCATGCGCACCCTCCTGCTCAACCGCTCCGCCGTGGCCCGCAACATCCAGGCACTCCTGCTGCTGGACGACCTGCGCGAGGCCTTCCGCACCGACGTCCTGGCCCGCACGGTGGCCCCGCAGCGCGTGCGCGCGCCGCTGCACTCGGAGGGCACCGCGCTGGTGCTCTTCCCCGGCTGCGTGCCCGGCATCCCCGCGTACACCGTGAAGGTGCACGCGAAGTTCCCCGGGCAGAAGCCCGCCATCCAGGGCGTGGTGCACCTGCACGACCTCGTGACGGGAGGGCTGCTCGCGGTGATGGACTCCGGCCACCTCACCGCCGTGCGCACCGGCGTGGTGGGCGCGCTGGCCGCGGACGTGCTGGCACGGCCGGACGCGACGCGCGTGGCGGTGATTGGCGCCGGCCACCAGGGCGTGCTCCAGCTCAAGCAGCTGCGGCTGGTGCGCACGCTCAGCCAGGTGCGCGTCTACGACACGAACATCGCGCACGCGAACGCCTACGCCGCGCGCATGTACCAGGAGCTGAGCCTGCCGGTGCACGTGGAGACGTCCGTGGCGGACGCGGTGGCGGACGCGGACATCGTGGTGACGGCGACGTGGAGCCACCAGCCCTTCCTGCACGCGGGCATGGTGCGGCCGGGCACGCACATCACCGCGCTGGGCGCGGACGAGCCGGGCAAGGCGGAGCTGTCGCAAGACCTGCTGGAGCAAGCGCTGTTCATCTGCGACCACCGCGCGCTCACCGTCTCCACGGGCGCGGCGGGAGCGGTGGGGCTCACCGAAGGCGCCATCCACGCGGAGCTGGGCGAGGTCCTCGCGGGCCTCAAGCCCGGGCGCACGTCCCAGGAACAGGTGACGGTGTTCGCCGGGGTGGGCCTGCCCTTCCAGGACCTGGCCACCGCCTGGCATGTCTACCAGGCGGCGTCCGGCGACGAGGACGTGCCCACGCTCGACTTCAACGAGTAGCGCGGGCCGCGTCCGTGTTGCTTCAGGCCTTGGTGAGCGCCTGGGAGAGGCGCACGGCCTCCTCGTGCAGGTCGGTGTCCTCCGCCAGCGGCATGGCGAGCACCTTCTGCACCAGCTCCTTCGCCTTCTGCTCCTGGCCCAGGCGCGCCTGCGCGAGCGCCAGGTTGAGCAGCGGCTCCGGGCGGTCCGGAGCGCGGCGCACCGCCTCCTCCAGCACCGTCACCGCGCGCGGCAGGTTCGCGTTCGCCGGCTCCGCGGGGACGCGCAAGAGCAGCTGGCCCAGGTTGTTCGCCGCGCGCCAGCCGTCCGGCGCCAGGCCCATGCCCTGCTCGTACGCGGTGATGGCCTTGTCGTACGCGGGCGGCTCCTGCGACTCGTAGCAGGTGGCCTCCGCCATCTTCAGCGACTCGCTGGCGACGCCCAGCGACGCCATGGTCTGGCACAGGTGCCGGGCCTGTTCAATCTGACCGCGCGCCAGCATCAGCTGCGCGAGGTTCGCCTGGGCGTCCGCGTCCTTCGGGCGCTGGGCCGCGAGCGCGGAGGCCGCCTGGTAGGACGTGCGCAGGTCGCGCAGCGCCATGGACAGCACCGTCACGGACGCGAGCATGCGCGGCTGGTTGGGCACCGCCTTGAGGCCCTGCTCCAGCACGCGGCGCGCGTCCACCAGCTTCTCCTCGGCGGCCAGCGCGTGCGACAGGCTCAGGTACGCGGGCACGAAGCGCGGCGCCAGCGTGAGGACCTCGCGCAGCGTGGCGAGCCCTGCGTCCGTCTTGCCCGCCTCCAGCTGCACCTGACCCAGCCGGTAGCGGAACACCGGGTTCTGGGGGGCGAGCTTCGCGGCCTGGGACAGGGCCTCCAGCGCCTGGGGCGCCTTGTCCTGCTTGATGAGCATCATGCCCTTGCCGAACCAGGCTTCGGCGCGGTTCGGATCCGCCGCGAGCACGCCCTGGTAGGCCTTGAGGGCGGCGTCGAGCTGGCCCTTCTGGGCGGCGATGTTGGCGCGGACCAGGCCGGTCTCCGCCGTGGCACCCTGGGCCTCGGCCTTGGCGAGCAGGCCTTCGGCCTGGGGCACCTTGTTCTCCACCAGCGCCAGCTTGGCCATCACCACCAGCGCGTCGCGGTGGTTGGGGTTCTTCGCGAGGAGCTTCTCGGCCTCGGCCCTGGCCTGGGCCACCTGGCCCTGCGCGAGAAGGGTTTCCAGAGAGTTCATGATGGAAAGTGTCCCCCAGGGGGCGGGGGCTGTCGAGCAACGGGGAAAAAGGAAGGGCCTCGCCCGGATGGACGAGGCCCTGGGAAGAGCTTCAGGTGGGAGGCGGCCGAGCGCGGCCCGCCACTACCACTTGCTCAGCGCGTCCTTGATGCCCTCGCCGACGTTCTTGATGCCCTCGCCGACGTTCTTGATGCCCTCGCCGACGTTCTCCACGGCCTTGCCCACGCCCTCGACGGCGGCCTTGGCGGCGTCGCCGACCTTGCCCACGTCCACGGAGAAGCCGAACTCCAGGCTGGCGCCGATGCCCAGCGCCGCGCCCACGTCGAAGTTGGCGGACAGCTTGCCGTCCTTCAGGCCGACGTTGGCCTCGAACTCCACGCCGATGCCGGCGAACGCCTCGGCGCCGGCCGTGACGGTCGCGGGCCCGATCTCCTGGGTGACTTCCGCGCTGGCGCGGGCGCCGGCGAAGGCCTCACCGTGGACGGAGGCAGCGGCCTGGCCGTGCAGCGGGTCCAGCACCACCTGGCCCGTGGCGGTCGCCTCGGCGCCCACGTTGCCCTCCGCGCCCCACTCGGAGCGGCCCAGCGCGCTGTCCGCGTGGCCTTCCACGGAGCCGCGCACCAGGTCGGCGCGCACGTCCACGGAGCCCTCCGCGCCAATCTTGCCGTGCAGCGGGTCCACGGAGACGTTGCCCTGCGCGGACACGTCCGCCGTCAGGACCTGGCCTTCCACGGTGTTGTGGAAGTTGCCGTTCACGTCACCGGAGGTGTGCGAGCCGGAGGCCGCGGTCCAGCTCTTGTTCCACTCGCCCTGCGCCACCGTCTTGTCGAAGCGGCTGGTCTCCAGCTGCTTCTGGATGTCCGTGGTGGTGTTGGGGTTCGCCTGGTTGCTGGTGGTGACGCGGTTGCCCTTCACGCCGCGGTTCAGGTCGATGGTCGCCTCGCCCTGGGCCCGGCCCTCGGTGTGCGCCTGGACTTCCTTGCGGACCTGCGTGCCGTTCGCCGGGGGCGTCGTCGTGGTGTTCCGGAACACGGGGCGGTAGCGGTTGGTCTCGATGGACATGGAAGAGGGCTCCGGCGGGCGCGAGGCGCGGTGGGGAATCTTGTGACTTGAGAAGTTATCGGGGGCGCCCCCGATAAAGTTTCCGCTCCTCTTTTTCCGCGCTGATCCGCCGCGCCCTCAGGGCTCGGATCTCCCGGGAGCCAGGATTCCCTCGGGATCGAACGCGTGTTTCAGCCGCTTTCGCACCTCCGCGGAGTCGTCCCGCACGGGCGGTGCGGTGTCCTGCGCCTGGAGTCCGGCTCGGGTCAGGTAGTACCCGGCTTCCGCCAGCTCGCGGGTGAGGGCGCGGTAGCAGGCCTGGGCGCGGGCGTCCTCGCCCCGGACGTCCCGGTCATACGCGAGCGCGGTGACCAGGTAGACGCAGCGCGGGGAGTGGGCGAGGAGCGCCAGGTTGGGTTCGAACCCGAAGAGGCGGGGGACGCGGTCCGCGATGTCCGTGGCGCGCTTCGCCTCCGGGCCGGTGAAGGGGACGGCGACGGAGCACCAGATGAAGCCGCAGCGGTCGCGGTCCGGGTGCGGGTCTTCCGGCTTGGGGGTGCGCTTGCGCCAGTAGGCCATGGCGAGGTTGGTTTCGGTGGGGACGCCCTGGAGCGTGCCCTCGCCGAAGGGGGCCACCGGGCCGAAGGACAGGGGGCGGAAGGCGCCCTCCACGGCGCGGGCGAGCCGCTTCTCCAGCAGGGCGCCCATCTCCGCGTCCGGCGCGATGAGGGTGCCGCTGATGGCCCAGCGGCCAAAGCCTTCGCGGAGCTTCTCGCGGGCCCAGTCCGGCAGGGGCGCGCGGCCCACGGAGGGGTAGGGGTATTGCTGGGTGATGCTGTAGGCCTTGATGTCGTTCCAGAAGAAGAAGCTGCCCTTGAGGGTGCCGTCCAGGGCCAGGGCCTGGAGCCGGTCCACCATGTCCCAGAGCTGGGCGTCGTCGTTCACGGCGCAGAAGAAGTCGCGCAGCCAGGGCTGCTTGCGCGCCAGCCAGAACGTCATCCGCGTCACCACGCCTAGCGAGGACTGGCTGAAGAGGCCGTCCAGCACCGGGCCCAGACCCCAGCGGAAGACGGGCGCGGAGCGGGCGCCGGGGAACCTCGCGTGGCCCGTCTCCACGCGCTCGCCCGTGGGGAGCACGGCCTCCAGCGCGCACACGTGCTGGAAGATGTCCGCGTTGGGGCCGGCCCCGTCGCCGCGCTCCAGCGCGTTGCCCACCATGCTCGCGTCTGGCGAGCCGCCGATGGTGGTGATGAACGTGGAGGAGCCCTTGTCGCGCAGGTACGCGTAGGCCTGGCGGAACGTCACGCCGGGCTCCACGGTGAGGTACGCGAGCTGTTCGTCGTGCGCGAGGATGCGGTTCATGCGCCCCAGGTCCAGCAGCACGCTGCCGTCGCCGGGGGGCACGCGCGAGCCGTAGCCCCAGTTGCGGCCGGCGCTCACCGGGTACACCGGCACGCGGTGCGCGCTCGCGATGCGCAGGCACGCCTGCACCTGCGCGGTGTCCGCGGGCCGCACGATGGCGGGGATGCGCTGGGTGGTGGCGAAGGTGGCCATCCCGGCGGCCTCCAGTGCCTCGGGATCCACGACGACGTGCGCCTCGCCCACGGCCTCCCGCCACGCGGCCAGGGCCGCTTGCAGGCCGGAGTGCACCGGGGCCTTCGCTTCGGTCTCGCTCACGGCGCCGCAGTATGCCCGCGCGGGCGTGCTCCCGCTGGCCGGCTGCTGGCACCCTGGGCGGCGAGCGGGCGGACGGGCCCCGGGCCATGAAGGTCGCCGGGTGGACACCGGCCGTGGTCGCCCCCTGCCGCGTGTTCATCTTCGGCGTGGGGAGGTGTTCATGGTCGGCTTCATCGCGTCGCGCAGCGGACGGTGGGTTCGGATTCTGGCGGGCACGGGCATGGTCCTGGGCGGACTGGGCTCGGGCACGCCCCGGGGCGCGATGGTGGCGCTGACGGGCCTGGTGCCGCTCCTCTCCGGCGCGCTGGATCTGTTCCTGCTGGGGCCGCTCTTCGGCCTGCCCGTGCGGGGCGCGGACGTGCGGCGCGCGCTGGGGGAACCGGAGGACGCGCGGCTGCTCGACCTGGCGCACGACGGCGGGCGCTCCCCCTACGCGCCGCCCAGCACGCTCCTGCACTAGCTACTTCGTGCTCACCTGGAACGGGATGCGGAGCGAACCGAACGGCTCCCCCGTCTGGGCGTCCACCAGCTTCACCTGGAGCGTCACCGCGTCCTCGCGGCGGGCCACGCCCTGGAAGTACAGGAAGCCCTCTTGCGTGCCGCCGGGCTCCAGCGTGCCTTCGGGCAGCGCGCTGTTGAGCATGTCCGCGGTGGGCAGCGGCTGCTCGTAGTACGGCGGGTAGTAGTAGGGGGAGTAGAAGGGGCTGCCCCAGGGGCCGCCGTACCAC
>NZ_RAWE01000301.1 GCF_003611695.1 Corallococcus carmarthensis
GGGCACGAGGGGGTTCCAGTCTGTCGAGGAGCGCGCGCGGAGAGGGGATGCGGGCGCCAGGGACTGCGTTAGCAACCGAAGGGCCACGCTTGGAGACAGGCCCCATCCCAGGGAGCGCCCGGGGTTTCTCGCTCGGGGCCGCAGCGTCTGCGTCCAGCGCGGACGCGGGTGCGTTCCTCCGGGTGCGAGGACTCGAAGTCCTCCTCCACGCGAAACACCGTGGAGTACGCTTCCCGCTTCGCGGATGTTCCGCGCTGGAGGAAAACCGATTGCGGAACGTGCTGCGCGCCTGGGGCCTGTGTGTGTTGATTGCCAGCGGCTGTGCCACGACGTCCGCGCGCCGCGAAGTGCCGCCCGTCCCCGACGTGGCCGCGCTGGATGCGGAAGCAGCTCGCGCGATGGCCGCGACCGGCGCGAAGGGGCTGGCCATCGCTGTCATCGACGACGGACGCGTGGTGGCGACCCGGGCCTACGGCGCTCGCGATGCGAAGGGCGAACCGCTGCGCACGGACACGGTGATGTATGGCGCGTCCATCACGAAGACGGTCTTCGCGTACCTCGTGATGCAGCTGGCGGACGAGAAGCGCATCGACCTGGACACCTCCATCGCGCGGTACCTGGACAAGCCGCTGCCCGACTACGCGGACGAGGATCGTTACTCGACCTGGTCTCACCTTTCCGGCGACGAACGCTGGCGGGCCATCACGCCGCGCGTCCTGCTCACCCACAGCGCGGGCTTCGCCAACTTCGGCTTCCTGGAGCCCGACGAGAAGCTGCGCATCCACTTCGCTCCCGGCAGCCGCTACGCGTACTCCGGTGACGGCATCATCCTGATGCAGTTCGTGCTCGAACGCGGGCTCGGGCTGGACGTGGGCGCGGAGCTGCAACAGCGCGTGTTCGACCGCTTCGGTATGCGCACGACCAGCATGATGTGGCGGCCGGACTTCGCACAGAACCTGGCCGACGGCTGGAAGGCCGATGGCAGCGTCGAACCGCACGACGAACGCGGCAGGGTGCGCGCGGCCGGTTCGATGGACACCACCCTCGACGACCTGTCGCGCTTCGCGGCGGCACTGGTGCGCGGTGAAGGGCTGTCGCCTGAGACTTTCGCCCGGATGACCTCGCCGCAACTGCCCATCACCACCCGGAGCCAGTTCCCCACCCTCCAGGACGAACTGCCGCCGGAGTCGCGCCGCAAGGACCTGGCGGCGGGCCTGGGCGTGGTGGTGTTCGACGGTCCGCAGGGACGCGGGTTCTTCAAGAGCGGCCACAATGACAGCACCGCCAACAACCTCGTGTGCCTGCCGCGTGGCCGCCGCTGCGTGCTCATCCTGAGCAACGACGTGCGCGCGGAGGCCGCGTTCCCGCATCTGGTCCGCTTCGTGTTGGGCGAAGCCGGCGTGCCCTGGGACTGGGAATACGGTGACCTGGCGCTGTGGGACGGACGCTGAGCCGCGTCCCCCGGCCTTCACACTTCTTCACGCCCTGCGCAAACCACCGCAACCGGCGGCTTCCATATTGGTTCCAGTCAAGCAGCGGGAAAGAACACCCCACGCCTGGAGCCACACGCCATGAAGAAGACGCTCGCCATCGCCGGTACCGCCGTCGTCGCCGTCACCCTGCTCACCGGTTTCGGATGGGGCCGCCATCACCGCGGCACGCCCGACCCGGAGCGCATCAACCAGATGGTCACCTGGAAGCTGGACGACAAGCTGGATGACCTCAACGCCACCGAGGCCCAGCGCACCTCCATCCACGCCGTGAAGGACCGCCTCCTCTCCGAAGGACAGGGGCTCATGGAGGGGCAGCAGGCCGCGCGCGCCGAGGCCATCACCCAGCTGACGTCCGACACGCCTGACGCCGCGAAGCTCCACGCCCTGGTGGACGCGCGCATCGACGCCGCTCGCGCCTTCGCCCACAAGGCCGTGGATGCCGTGCTCGAAGTCCAGCGCACGCTCACCCCCGCGCAGCGCCAGGAGCTGGCCAGCGACATCCGCGAACACACCGGCGCGAAGTAGACCCACCCGAGGGGCCCCTCACGGTGCGCTCGGCATGACACATGCCGTGTCTCACCGTGAACCTTCATGGGCAGGAATGACGCGCGCGGTTATGGTCGGACGGTGGATTACACCGACTACGCGCGACGCATCCGCTCCCACGCTTCCCTGGGGGAGCTCTCCGAATACGGCCGGGTGCACGAAGGGGGGCGCGACTATCCCCTCTTCCGCCTCATCGTCCCGGGCGACCGCTGGCTCGTCATCACGTCCGGCTTCCATGGGGAGGAACCCGCCGGTCCGCTGACGCTCGCCAAGCACCTGCCGGACATCGTCGCATACGCGAAGTCGAAGGGCGTGGGCCTGCGCGTCTACCCGTGCATCAACCCCTCCGGCTTCGAGGACGGCACGCGCTACAACCGCAGCGGCGAGAAGCCCAACAACGACTTCATGCGCTACGAGATCGCGCCCGGCGAGTGGCGCGGCGAGCTCATCGGCGACCCGGTCATCCTGCGCTGGGCCCTGTACGACGGCGGCCCCAAGGAGACGCGCGCGGTGCGCACCGACCTGGCCCGCTTCCCGGCGCCGGACGCCGCGCTCGACATCCACCAGGACAACTACCTGGGCGGCGTCGCCACGTACGCGTACACCTTCGGAGACAAGACCGCCTACCGCCCGATGACGGAGGCCGCCGCCGCGCACGCCACCGTGGTGCGGAGCCGCAAGGTGGATGACAACGCCTACGCCGACGAGAACGGCCTCATCTTCTTCCACGACGGCAGCGTCACCGACTGGTACATGCGCCAGGGCGTGCCCTATGCCGCCGCGCTGGAGACCACGACGCCCACCACGCAGGACGCGTGCGACGCCGTGAACCTCATCTGGATCCGCGGCTTCATCGACCTGGCCGCGCGTGGCGAGGGCCCCCACCGATGATTCAACGTCCCCTGGGAAGCAGCGGTCTCACCGTGTCGGCGCTCGGCTTTGGCGCGGGCCCCGTGGGCAGTGATGCGCTGAGCGACGCCGGCGCGGAAGCACTCCTCCACGGCGTGCTGGACGCGGGCATCACCCTCATCGACACCGCGCCCAGCTATGGCGCGTCCGAGGAGCGCATTGGCCGGTTCCTCGGCGCTCGCCGCCGGGAGTTCGTGCTGTCCACCAAGTGCGGCTACGGCGTGCCCGGCGTGGAGGACTGGACCCCTGAGTGCATCACGCGCGGCGTGGACCTGGCCCTCCAGCGGCTGCGCACCGACGTGATTGACGTGCTGCACTTCCACTCGTGTCCGCCGGACGTGCTCCACCGCCCGGGGCTCATCGACGCGCTCACCCGCGCGGTGCAGGCGGGCAAGGTGCGCGCCGCCGCGTACTCGGGTGACAACGCCGGGCTGGACGCCGCGCTGGAGACGGGCGCGTTCGCCGTGGTGCAGACGTCCGTGAACCTCTTCGACCAGCGCTCGCTGGACCATGGCGTGGCGAAGGCCCGCGAGCGCGGCGTGGGCGTCATCGCCAAGCGGCCCCTGGCCAACGCGCCGTGGCGCTTCCCGGGCCGTCCCTACGCGCACGACGTGGGCGAGTACTGGGAACGGATGCAGCGCATGGCCCTCCAGACGGACGGCCTGGACTGGCCAGAGCTGGCGCTGCGCTTCACCGCGTTCGCGCCAGGTGTCGCCACCTGCATCGTGGGCACCACGCGGCTGGACAACCTCCGCGCCAACGCGCGCGTCCTGGAGCAGGGCCCCCTACCCGAGCCCACCGTTCAGGCCATCCGGGACGCCTTCCGCCGCAATGACAGCGGGTGGGATGGCGTCATCTGACGCAGCCCGCCAGTCTTACGTTCCGTCAAGCAGCGAAGATTTCAGCGAGATCAACTGCTCACCATCGACGTTTGTCTCGTCCATGCGGGCCGGGTGCTGGCTCTTGGGTGCGTGCCAACCATCCGGTGCATGAACGTGATGCCAGAGTTTGAGAAGGATGGAGAAGCAGTGGAGATTCACCCTTCGGCGCTGGACCTGAACCAGGTCGAGCCCACGCCGCAGGTGGCGAACTGGCTGCGCATGCGCGCGAGCCAGTGGCTCACCACGGCGCAGAAGGACTTCAACGAAGCCGTCTTCGCGCGGGACGGTTCGGACGCGTCATTCGATCGCTACGCGGACGCCCGCTCGGAGCTGGACTCCGCGGAGGCCTGGGCCCTGCGCGTGGCGGAGTTCCTGACGCTGGCGCGGTAGGTCCTCGCGGTGTTGATGGGAGGCGGACGTTCGGTGGCAGCCTCCTCCGGAGCACCCTGGCGCGACTGTTAGCCTTCCCCTCCTCCCCCGGAGGAGCCCGCGGATGGCCTTCACGCTGAACGTCAACGGAGCATCCCACGTCATCAACGAGGAGGAGGACATCCCCCTTCTCTACGTGCTGCGCGACACGCTGCGGCTCAACGGCGCGAAGTACGGCTGCGGCGTAGGGCAGTGCGGCGCGTGCACCGTGCTGCGCGACGGGTCGCCGGTGCGCTCCTGTGTCGTGCCGGCCGTGTCACTTCAGGGACGGGAGGTCACCACGCTGGAGGGCCTGCGCGCTCCGGACGGTGCGCTGCACGCGCTCCAGCGCGCGTTCCTCGCGGAGCAGGCCGGACAGTGCGCGTACTGCATCCCGGGGATGATCCTCTCCGCGGCGGGGCTGCTGCGCCGGAAGCCCTCACCCACCGAGGCGGACATCCGCACCGCGCTGGATGCGAACCTGTGCCGGTGTGGCTCCCACAACCGCATCGTGCGCGCCGTGCAACGCGCGGCGGCGGAGCTGGCGGAATGAGCGCCCCGGTCTCCCGTCGCTCGGTGCTGAAGGGCTCGCTGGTGCTGGCCTTCGCGCTCGCGGGGCCGGACGTCGCGTGGGCCGCGCCCGCGAAGAAGAACGGACTGCCCCAGGACCTGGCGCGCACGCCGGGGCTGGATGCGTGGATCCGCATTGGCGAGGACGGCGTCGTCACGCTGATGACGGGCAAGGTGGAGCTGGGCCAGGGCATCCTCACCGCGCTGGGACAGTTGTGCGCGGAGGAGCTGGACGTCGAACCCGCCCGGCTGCGCGTCCTGTCCGGCGACACGCGCGTCTGTCCTCCCGAAGGCCCCACGGCCGGGAGCATGTCCATTCCCAATGGCGGCGCGGCGGTGCGGCAGGCCTCCGCGGAGGTGCGCGCGCTGCTGGTGGACATGGCCGCGAAGCGGCTGCGCGTCCCGGCGAAGCGGCTCACCGTCCGGGACGGCACCCTCCAGGACTCGGGCGGAGGCGCGCGCATCACGTACTGGGAGCTCGTGGGAGGAAAGCGCCTCCAGCGCGAGGCCACCGGCACCGTCGCGCCCAAGCCCGCCTCGCAACGCAAGCAGGTGGGCCGGCCCCTGCCCCGGGTGGATCTGCCCGCGAAGGTGACGGGAGAGACGCGCTTCGTCCAGGACCTGCGGTCCGACAGGTTGGTGCATGGCCGCGTGGTGCGCGCGCCCACGCCAGGTGCGTCGCTGGTGGCGGTGGACTCCGCGCGGGTGGCCGCGATGCCCGGGGTGCTGAAGGTGGTGCGCGACGGAGACTTCCTGGGCGTCATCGCCACCCGGGAATGGGGGGCGGTGAAGGCCGCCGCCGCGCTGGCCGCCGCCGCACGGTGGAAGGACGGTGCGCCGCTGCCCGGGGATCCGCATGCGTGGTTGCTGGCGCAGCCCACGCAGGACACGGTCATCCACTCCGTGGAGCGGCCCACCGACGTCGCGCCCACGCGCACGCTGGAGGCCACCTACCGGCGGCCGTACCAGATGCATGCGTCCATTGGCCCCTCCTGCGCGGTGGCGGAGTGGGACGGCACCACGATGACCGTGCACACCCACAGCCAGAGCGTCTTCGAGACGGCCGAAGCGCTGGCGAAAATGCTCGGGCTGCCGAAGGAGCAGGTGCACTGCCGTCACCAGGACGGCTCCGGATGCTACGGCCACAACGGCGCGGACGACGTGGCGGCGGACGCCGCGCTGCTGGCCCGCGCCCTGCCCGGCCGCGCGGTGCGCGTGCAGTGGTCGCGCGAGGACGAACACACGAACGAGCCCTACGGCCCCGCCATGGTGACGCGGGTGCGCGCGGGCGTGGACGCGAACGGGGACGTGCTCGACTGGGATTACGCGCTGTGGTCCACGGCGCATGGGACGCGGCCCGGGGGCGAGCCCGGCAACCTGCTCGCGGGCCGTTCGCTGGCGAAGCCGTTCGCCCAGCCGGAGCCGAAGAATGGCGGACCGCCGAACTACGCCGCCGACCGCAACGCCATCCCGCTGTATGCCTTTCCGGGGCAGGCCGTGACGACGCACTTCGTGAAGGCCATGCCCGTGCGCGTGTCGTCCCTGCGCGGCCTGGGCGCCTACGCGAACGTCTTCTCCATCGAGTCCTTCGTGGACGAGCTGGCGCACGCCGCGAACGCGGACCCCGCGGCCTTCCGGCTCCGGCAGCTCCGGGATGACCGGGCAAAGGCAGTCATCGTCCGCGCGACGGAGCGGTTCGGCTGGGCGGGCTTCCAGCGCAGACCGCACCACGGCCGGGGGCTCGCCTTCGCCCGGTACAAGAACCTGGCGGCGTACTGCGCGGTGTGCCTGGAGGTCTTCGTGTCTCCCGACACCCACGTGCCGCGCGTGGTGCGCGCCGTCATCGCCGCCGACGCGGGCGAGGTCGTCAATCCGGATGGACTCGCCAATCAGCTGGAGGGCGGGCTCATCCAGTCGCTGAGCTGGAGCCTGAAGGAGGCCGTGCGCTTCGACGCGCGGCGCATCCTGTCCCGCGACTGGGAGGGCTATCCCATCCTCACCTTCTCCGAAGCGCCATCCGTGGACGTGCAGCTCATCGACAGGCCGGAAGAGCCGTTCCTGGGAGCGGGAGAGGCGAGCCAGGGCCCCACGGCGGCGGCGCTCGCCAACGCCGTGTTCGACGCCACGGGCCTGCGCGTGCGGGACCTGCCCCTCACCTCGGAGCGCTTGAAGGCCCTGCGCGGCTAGGGCTTCGGGCAGTGAGCGCCGGTGTCCACCCAGGCCTGGATGAGCGCGCCGAACTCCGCCTGCGTGCCGGGCACCGGCTGGCGTCCCGGGCCCGGGTTCCAGCCCCAGCCCACGAGCACGTCCTGCGCCATGTGGTGCTGGATGGCGGCCAGGTCCTTGCCGCCGTTGCGCTTCGGGTCCTTGAGCTGTTCGCAGATTTCGCCCAGCGAGCGGCCAATCCACGCCATCTCCACGGGGGCCAGGGCCCACTTGGGATTGCCCGGGATGCTGGCCACGGTGGCGCCCACCGTGGGCGTGTTCGCCGCCTGATGGCAGGCCGTGCAGGGCAGCCCGGGCGCGCCGTGACCGTCCTCGCCGCCCACCACCGCCGGGACGTGCGCCTGTTGGGACATGCCCTGCCGGGGCCGCCCATCCGGCGGGTGGCAGTTGGTGCAGCGCGGATGGGCAATCACCCTCCCCGCCTCCACGAAGAGCGCCACGGAGCGCGCCTGTGCGTCCTCGATGCGCGCGAAGGACGCCACGGGCCGGAGTGCGTCCGGGGCCACGGGGGCTTCGGCGTCAGGCACTTCAGAGGGAGTCCGCGTCGCGCTCCGGCACCCCGTGAGCGCGACGACGGCACACGACAGCAGGAGGACGGCCCGGTGGCTTCGCATGCACGCGGAAGCGTGACATGGGACGCAAGGGGCCAGCCATTCCGGAGGAAGGCCGGCCCCGCCGAGTGTCCACCTTCCGGCCTCAGAACGCGAAGCGCTGGAGGACCGACGACACGGGCCAGCCATCCGGCCCCAGTTCGTACGCGGTCATGTAGAGCGCGGGCGGCTCCATCCGGATGATGACACCGCCTGGATAGCCTTCGACGAGGCCCAGTTCCTCCACGGTCTGCCCGTCCCACACGGAGAGGACATTCTCCGTGCCGCCGTCCGCACCCTGCTTGGGATTGACGAAAACGAACCGCTGCTGCCCCGGCACGAAGTCGAAGACATTCACGCGGAAACTCCCGGCCCTGCGACGTCTGACTACGGAAGCGGTGCGCGGATGACGGAGGTAGAGCCGCCGTCTCCCTGGCTGACGGTCAGGTACAGCGCGGGCGGGTTGTTCCTCACCATGGGACGGATGTGGTTCAGGAAGGGTTTTCCCTCCAGCACCGCCAGGTCGACCACGCTCTGCCCATCCCAGACGGACAGACGATGGTCGGTCTTTCCGTCCGCGGTCGTCAGCGCCCGGGCGAACAGCACCTGGCGGTCGTCTGGGGTGAACGTGAACAGGGTGGAATCCACCCGCCCCTCCAGCAGCGACTGCTGCGTCCCCTCCGGCGTCCTCCACCACAACGTGTCGGTCCTCACGCCGTCCCGCACCACGCTCACGGTCCAGGCCTGCTTCAGGAGGTCCGCGCTGAAGGCGGGAGACACCGAGGAACTGGCGGTCGCGGTGTCGACGAGCGTGCGTCCCGTTCCATCCAGGTACGCTGAGTCCTGGCTGTAATAGTCCGGCGAGTACCAGGTCTGGATGAGACACAGCACCACACCCGGGCTGGCCTCCCAGTTCCGGCAATTGCCCCCGTCAATGTCCCTGCAGCCCGTCGCATCGCAGGCGACGGAGTCGGTCTCCGGAGTGCTGTACCCCTGGATGTTCAGGATGAGGGTCCCCACGTCCGTCATGATGGCGGTGGAGACGTGCCAGTTCTTCCGCGTGGCATCGTCCCGCCAGACCTGCTCCCACTGGAGCGTCCGCGTGGCCGTGCCGAAGACCTGGAGATGGTTCGCCGCGTCGAAGAGGGCGTAGCGGGCACCGTCCGCGGAGAGGACCGGATCGGACACCGTCTGCCCCAGCTCCGTGACGGCGCCAGACGGCATGTCGATGAGCCACGCCTGGGTGCCGTCCGTAGCGAGCAGGGTCGTCCCACCCGCCTGGAAACGGAGGTTCCGAGACGGGCGCTCGAGCGCGGTCCAGAGCGGGCAGGCCGCCAGGGTGCAGGTGTCCGTGCGGGCCACGCGCACGGAGTTCGTCCCCGACGCCTCGTCGTATTCATTGAAGGCGACGAAGGACACCCCCAGGTCGTACTCCACCTTCCGGGCGCGGGAGGTCAGGGGAATGGCCGTGTCCGTTCCGGGCCGCCACAGCCACAACGTCCGGCTCAACCCTCCATCCTGGGGACTCCAGAGCACCACCGCGTCGCCGTCGCTCGCGGTGAAGACCCGCTCCGCCACGTCCGAGATGCGCACGGCTTCGCCCTCCGGCAGCGGCTGTGCGTAGGTGCCGTCCGCGCGCACGGTCAGAAGGAAGGTCTGACGGTCATCCACCGCCAGCAGCTGCGCGTCCCGGGCCACCGTCGTGAAGGATGCCCCGGCATCCACCTCCGTGCCCCCATCCCCACCGCCTCCCGGCTC
>NZ_RAWE01000302.1 GCF_003611695.1 Corallococcus carmarthensis
CCTGGGGACTTCCTGCGGCTGTGCCTTCGCGGCCTGGGCCCTCAGCGTGTCCACCTCCCGGCGCAGCCGGAGGACCTCCGCGGAGAGCTGGGCGTAGGAGTCACGCACCAGTCCGTTGAACACGCGCTGCCGACCCAGGGTCTCGTTGATCAACACCTGGCACGTCTTGCGGAAGGCCCACTTGGCCAGCAGCACCGCCTGGCCCATTCCGGCGCGGTGCGTGTGCAGTGGCAGGGCTCGCGTCGTGTCCGCGTTCTCCTCCAGCGAGTGCATGTTGAACGTCAGCGGATCCACGCGTGGCTCCACGCCGTCCTCCGGCACCTCCGCCGGCTCCGACGTGGGCAGCCCGCGCACGCGCAGCCGCTCCTCGATGCGGGCCACCAGGGCCCCCGTGGGAATGTCCCGTCCGAGCAGCTTCATCGGTGTGTCTCCTCCACGATGCGCGCCATCTCTTCCCGGTACGCCGCGACCACCTGGGGCCACGTGTGCCGCTGCGCGTAGATGCGGGCCCGCTGGCCCATCGCGTCCCGGGACTCGCCCACCTCGCGCAGCCCTTCGATGAACGACGCCAGCCCCCGGTACACCCGGCCCGCGCCACTGCGCTCCACCTGTCCCACCAGCACCTCCGAGTGCCCGTTCACCAGCACCGGCGTCCCCTGCGCGAACGCCTCCAGCGTCAGCAGCGACAGGCTCTCGAACTTCGACGGAACCACCACCGCCAGCGCTCCCGCCAGCGCGTCGTGCTTGTCCTGTTCGGAAATGCGCCCTACGTGCCGCACGCCCTCGCCGCTCACGTCCATGTGCGCTTCGCCCGCGAGCACCAGCTCCGGCGCATCCTGGTAGCTCGCCCGCAGCTTGCGGTGGAACGTCAGCAGGTCCGGCACGCCCTTGCCCGGCTCCAGCCGGCCCACGTAGAGCAGGTAGCGGCCGTGCACGCCGTACTTCGCCCGGAAGCGGTCGGGCACCGCCGGCAGCGCGTCCACGCCCACGCCCACCACGCGCGCCCGCGCATGGTTCGGATGGAAGCGCCCGAGCATGGCGATCTCCTCCGGCGTGTTGCACATGAGCACCCGCGGCCGGTTGAACACGTCCCCGTAGACGCCGAAGCGGATGGGCGGCTCGTCGTGCGCGGTGGGCACCAGCATCGCGCGGTCCGACACCAGCGGCAGGCCCCACGCCGTGGGCGCGTAGAGGTACGTGAAGAACAGGTAGCCGTCGTACAGGTCCTGCGTGGTGGCCAGGTGCTCCAGCAGCCCGGGGCTCAGCGGGCCCTGCTCGGCCACCCACTGCTCCTCGCGCAGGCGCTCGTTGCCGTGGCCGAACACCTCCCTGGACAGGCCGTTGAACGCGTGGATGTTGCGCGAGCGCGTCACCGGGAAGCGCAGCACCTTCGCGCGGCCGATCCGGTCCTCGCCGGGCGGGAAGGCGTTCTCCCACGACAGGTGGTTCTTCGCGCAGGTCGTCACCACCGTGACATCCCAGTGCGGCGCCAGGTGCTCCGCCACCTGCGCGGCGTGGCTCTCCGCGCCGCCCGTCACCTCGCCGTAGCGCTGCACCACCAGCGCCACGCGCGGCCGCTTGGCCGGGGCCTTGCGCGGACGGGGCGGCGGCGCCACCACGCCCTCCAGCGCGCGCGCCAGCGACACCTGCGCGGCGGAAGGGGAGAAGTGCTGGAGCCTTCGCGCCTGGCCGTCGAGCACCGCCTTGCGCAGGTCGCGGTCCTCGCTCAGGTCCACCGCCAGCTCCGCGAGGAACGCGTAGCGCTTCTGGTCGAACGCGATGCCCGCGCCGCCCAGCGTCTCCGGCACCGCCGCCGCCGCGTACGCGAGCACCGGGACCTCGGAGGCCATGGCCTCGATGATGGGCACGCTGAAGCCCTCATGCTCGCTCATGGACACGAACACGGACGCGGAGCGGTACACGGCCACCAGCTCCGGATGCGACAGGCGCCCCAGGAAGTGCACCCCGCTCAGGTCCTTCATCTGGCGCTGGAGCAGCTTGAAGTAGCGGCTGCCCGGCTCGTAGCCACCCACGATGAGCAGGCGCGCCTGGGGCCGGATGCGCAAGAGCTCCCGGTGCAGCGCGAGCAGGTCCTCGAAGCGCTTGTGCGGCATCACCCGGCTCACCGACACCAGGGTGGGGCCGGGCCCGGACAGCTCCGCGAGCTTCTTCGCATCCGCCACGGACGCGGCGAAGCGCTCCTTCTCGATGAAGAGCTGCACCGTGTGCACGTTGCGGTGGCCCGCGACGCGCAGCTCCTCGCAGTTGAAGTCCGAGTCCCCGATGGACACGTCCAGGAAGGGCGCCAACGCGGCGACCTGCGCGCGGCCCGCGACCAGCGCGTGCTCCAGCGGCGTGTCGCGGTAGAAGCGCGCGGGGCTGATGTTGTGGAACACCACGCCCTTCTTGCAGTCCATGTGCATCAGCCGCCCGCTCAGCGGCGACGCGATGCCGTGGTGGTACAGCACCAGGTCCTCTGGCTTCGGCTTCAGCGTGAAGACGTGCCGGGCCAGGCCCTGCAGTCCTCCCGCGACCTCCTCCGCGAAGATGTCCCCCACGTGCCCCATGCGGCGCAGCAGGAGTTGCAGGTGCAGCGCGGCCTGACCGGAGGCGTCGCCGGGGCCGAAGTTTGGGATCAACTGATGGACCGCCATGGGGGGCCGTATGTACCACACGGCATGGTATGAGGCGGCCCGTGTCGACCCCCGGACCCATCGCCTTCGACGCCACCCTGTGGGACGAGCCCACCACCGGCATTGGCCTGTACACCCGCTGCCTCGCGGAGGCGCTCCAGGCCCAGGGCGTCCACCTGGACCGGATGGGCGCGCGCAAGTCCGGTGAGCACCCGCGAGGCGTCCAGAAGCGGACGCCGTGGACGCTGGCCACGCTGCCCAAGCTGCTCAAGGCGTCACCGCCGCCCGTCTACCACGCGCTCAGCAACTTCAACCTGCCGCTGCGGCGCACGCCGGGCACCGCCTACGTGCTCACCGTGCACGACCTGGTGCCGTTGGATTTGCCGCACACCGTCTCCACGCCGTTCCGCTGGCAGTTCCGGCTGTGGCTCGCGCGCAGCCTGATGCTCGCGGACCGGCTGGTGTGCATCAGCGAGTGCACGCGCCAGGACCTGGTGCGCCGCTTCCCCCAGGTGGAGCCGCGCACCGTGGTGGTGCCCAACGGCGTGGACCACGTGAACGCGGCCCCGCTGGACGCGGCGGACGAGGAGTTCCTCCACGCGCTCAACCTGCCGAAGGACTACGTGCTGTACGCGGGCTCGCTCGACGTGCGCAAGAACGTGGACCTGGTGCTGGACGCGCAGGAGCGGATGCACGCGCGCGGCCGGCCCTTCACGCTCGTGCTCGCGGGACAGAGCTGGTTCGGCTCCGGCACGGTGGAGACGCGCATCGCGCGGCTGCGCTCGGAAGGGCTGGACGTGCGGGCCCTGGGCTACCAGACGCCCGCCATCTTCTACGCGCTGATGCGCCGCGCGGCGCTGTTCGTCTTCCCCTCGCGCTACGAGGGCTTTGGCCTGCCGCCCCTGGAGGCCATGCGCCTGGGCACGCCCACGGTGGTGTCCACCGCGGGCTCGCTGCCGGAGGTGTGCGGGAGCGCCGCGCCCGCGGTGGATCCGGACGACGCGGAGGGGCTGGCGGCGGTCATCGACCGGCTCCTGCGTTCGCCGGAGGAGCGCCGCGCGCTGTCGGAAGCGGGCCAGCGGCAGGCCGCGAAGTTCACCTGGGCCCGCACCGCGGAAGGGACGCGGGCCGCTTACGATGCGGCGCTGCGCCACCGGTAGGCTGTCCGGTGGAAGGGGCGTCACGCCAACCGGCCCGCGAGGGCCTCCTGGAGGAACATGCGACTGCTCGTGTGGAGTGGAATCGTCTGCGGAATGCTGCTCGGGTGCGCGGGGTCGAACGCGGCGCGCAAGGATGAGGCGCAGGAGCCTGTCCCGGCCGCCGAGCAGGAGGCGCCGCCCACCCCCGTGACGCCCCCGGAGAAGAAGGCCCCGTCACCCGCGGCGGAGGCGGAGGGCCAGGAGCCGGCCATCGTCATGCCCCTGGAGGTCACGGAGACGCCCGCGCCCCGCGATCCGCTCTTCATCGAATCGCAGAGCGTGAAGGGCAACGTGCTGACGCTCCACGTCCGCCATGGCGGCGGCTGCAAGGAGCACCGCTATGGCCTCGCGTGGGACGGGCGCTTCACGAAGACGGCGGCGGGCGAGCCTCGCGCGGAGCTCACGCTGATTCACGATTCGAACAGCGACCGGTGCAAGGCGCTGGTCTACAAGGACCTGGCGTTCGACTTGTCCACGCTGAAGCAGGAGTGGAGCGAGAAGGGCCACGGCGACCACGCCACGCTCCACCTGGACTTCAACGGCGTGCCGGAGCAGTCCGCCAGCTTCAAGTTCTGACCGGCGCATGCCCCTGCGCGAGGAGGTCCTCGCGCAGGCGCGTCAGCACCTTGCCCAGCAGGTTGAGCCCCCGCCACGTCGCGGGGTCCTGGATGCGCGGGTCCTCCGCGGAGAGCCCCACGCCCCAGATGCGGTCCAGGGGGCTGGCCTCCACCAGCTCCGTGCCCGCCGTGGCGAGCAGCGCCTCCAGGAGGTGCCGGTGCTGGGTGAACTTCGCGTGGTTGCCCTCGTAGACGATGCGCTCGCGCTCGCGCTCCCAGAGGGCCGCGTCGAACGGGCTCACCTTGCGGCCCAGCGCCTTGTGCTGCTTGGGCGTGGCGGCGCGCAGCATCTGCTCCAGCACGCGCGTGTCGCCGAACAGGCGCGCCTTGCCCGCCATCATGTACTGCTCCGCGCAGGTGTAGCGCACGCCCTCCACTTCGAACGCGGACGGGTGCCACTGCGAGAAGAAGGAGTCCTCCTTCCAGAAGAACGTGAACCGCTGCGTCGACGTGGTGCCCATCCCAGCCTCCTGAAGTCTTGGTGTAGTTATGACACGAACGTGCGGCGATGGAGGAACCTGACGCAGGCCCGTACAATGGCCGCCCGCTCCCCATGCGACTTCAAGAAGCCCAGAAGCTGTTGGACCGTTGTTTCTCCGGCACGCGGGAGGGCGCGCCCCGCCTCCATGAGCCCTCGGACCCGCGCTTCGCGGAGCGGGGTGGAGCGGTGTGGCTGGAGTACCGCTGGTACGTGCGCGAGCGCGGCATCGCGGAGGTGTTCCTCAAGTGGGACCGCGTGCCGCCCGGCGGTGAGAAGACGGTGGAGGCCACGGTGCTGCGCACGCACCTGCTGGGCCAGTCCCCCATGCTGTCGCAGCGCGCGCTGCGCACGGTGGAGGGCGGCACGCCCGCGCCGGAGCGGGTGCTGGACGTGCTCAAGAACGACGGCATCCGCCGCGAGTGCGTGGCGAAGGGCCGCACCACCGTGACGGTGGAGCACTGGGAGAGCCGGCGTCCCGCGGCGCTCTTGGACGAAGCGCGCTTCGAGGAGCTGGCCGCGCCCCTGGAGGCGGAGGACTCCACGCCGGATGCCCGTCACGAAGCCGTGCAGCGGCTGGCGGACGCGGAGCGAAGCCCTCGCGTGGCGGACGTCCTCTTGCGGCTCGTCGCGCGCAAGCCGTCGCTGATGGCGCTGCGCATCCTGTCGGAGTGGGGCGAGGTGAAGGCCCGCGAGTTCCTCCAGCGGGACCTGACCGCCGTGACGCCGGGCAACGCGGCGGACCTGTGGGCCCTCACCGCGTTGGACCGGCGCCTGGAGGCGTGGCAGTCGCTGGCGCGCCCCACTTGAGGCGCGGCCAGCGGGGCGTCAGTGCGCGCCCACCTTGGGGCCCAGCACGTCGCGCAGCGCGTCCGCGACGGCGAGCTTCGGGGTCCAGCCCAGCGCGCGCAATTTGGCCGTGTCGGCCACGAGGCTGGGGATGTCGGAGGGGCGCAGCCGCGCGGGGTCCAGCTCGATGCGCGCCTGCACGCCGGACAGCTGGAGCATCTCCTCCAGCAGGCTCCGGATGGTGCGGCCCTCGCCGCTGCCCACGTTGTAGGCCTGGCCCGCTTCGCCCTTGAGGAGCAGCAGCCGGTACGCGTCCACCACGTCCTTCACGTGGGAGAAGTCCCGGATGGCGTCCAGGTTGCCCGTGCGCAGGATGGGGTCCACCGTGCCCAGCGCGATGGCGCGGATCTGCGCCGCGAACGAAGGCACCACGAAGGTCGGGTCCTGCCCCGCGCCCAGGTGGTTGAAGGGCCGGGCGAGGATGACCTCCATGCCGTAGCTGCGGAAGAACTGCTCGCCCGCCAGCTCCCCCGCGGACTTCGACGCGGCGTAGGGGCTGAGCGGCACGTGCGGGTGGGATTCCGCCGCGCGGGTGCCTTCCGCGACGGGGCCGTACACCTCGCCGGAGCCCACCAGCAGCACGCGCGCCTTGGGGGCGCTCTCGCGCAGCGCGGTGAGCAGGTGCACCACGCCCATGGTGTTCACCGCGAAGACGCGCGCGGGGTTCTGGTGGCTCTTGGC
Source organism: Corallococcus carmarthensis (assembly GCF_003611695.1). Lineage (GTDB taxonomy): Bacteria > Myxococcota > Myxococcia > Myxococcales > Myxococcaceae > Corallococcus > Corallococcus carmarthensis. The sequence continues at coordinate 6,458 of NZ_RAWE01000302.1, forward strand.
CACCGAGCTGAAGCCGGCCAGGTGCAGCACGGCTTCCGGCTTCACCTCGGAGACCGCTGCCTTGACCTTCGCCTCGTCGGCGATGTCGAAGTGCAGCGCGGTGCTGCTGATGCCCTCGCCGCGAGGCCCGTGCACCTCCACCACCTCGTCGCCGGCCGCCCGAAGGGCTGCGCAGGCATGCCGGCCGACGAATCCATCCGCTCCCGTGACGAGGACGCGCATCTTACCGCTGCCCTGCCTTGACCCGCTCCAGGTCGGCGTCGACCATCATCTCCACGAGCTGCTTGAAGCGCACCGTGGGCTCCCAGCCGAGCTTCTCCCTGGCCTTGTCGTACTTGCCGATGAGCAGGTCCACCTCCGCGGGGCGCACGAACGCGGGGTCGATCTTCACGTGCTTCTGGTAGTCCAGGCCCACGCGCGCGAAGGCGATCTCCACCAGTTCCCGCACGGTGTGCGTCTCGTTGGTGGCGACGACGAAGTCCTCCGGCGTCTCCTGCTGGAGCATGCGCCACATGGCGTCCACGTAGTCGCCCGCGAAGCCCCAGTCGCGCTTGGCGTCCAGGTTGCCCATGGGCAGCGTGTCCTGGAGGCCCATCTTGATGCGCGCCACGTTGTACGTGACCTTGCGCGTGACGAACTCCAGGCCGCGGCGGGGCGACTCGTGGTTGAAGAGGATGCCGCTCACCGCGAAGAGCTTGAAGGACTCGCGGTAGTTCACGGTGATGTGGTGGCCGTACGCCTTCGCCACGCCGTACGGGCTGCGCGGGTAGAAGGGCGTGTCCTCCGACTGCGGCACCTCCAGCACCTTGCCGAACATCTCGCTGGAGGACGCCTGGTAGAAGCGCACCTGCGGGCGGGTGTGGCGGATGGCCTCCAGCATCTTCGTCACGCCCAGCGCGGTGAACTCACCGGTGAGCACCGGCTGGTTCCAGCTGGTGGGCACGAAGGACTGCGCCGCCAGGTTGTAGACCTCGTCCGGCTGGGTGAGGTTCAACAGGGCCGCCAGCGAGAACTGGTCCAACAGGTCGCCCTGATGCAGCTGCACCTTTCCCTGGAGGTGCGCGATGCGCTCGAACTTCTCCTCGGAGGAGCGGCGCACCATGCCGTGCACCTCGTAGCCCTTCTTGAGGAGCAGCTCCGCCAGATAGCTGCCGTCCTGCCCCGTGATGCCCGTAATGAGTGCGCGCTTGGCCATGGCCCTTGTCTGTTCGCTGGAAGACGCTGTTCGTTGTACCCGAGGCTTTCGCCGTCTGCCAACAGTCCCAGGGTTTCAGGGAGCTTGAACAGGAACGGGCCTATGCCTAGGTAGGGAGCGACCTGCCCAGGAGCCGCCCATGCGCAACCTCTCCCTCCCAGCGTTGACGGCCGTGCTCGTGAGCACGGCGGCGGGGGCTCAAACCGCCCCCGTGGCAGTGCCCTACACCGTGCAGACCCAGCCCGGGGCGCGCTCCGGGGGCGGCACGGTGAACGACGTGGCCCTGTGGGTGAACCCCGCCGACCGGGCCGCCAGCCGACTCATCACGGCGGACCAGAACAACGGCCTGTTCACCTACGCCCTGGACGGCGGGGAGGTGCAGGCCATCACCGAGGGTACGGCGGCGAGCGTGGACGTCCTGGGCGGCTTCCCCCTGGCGGGCGGTGCGTCCGCGTCGCTGGTGCTCAGCGCCAACCCCACGCTCACGGGGCTCGTGCCCTACGTGATGGATGCGGCGGCGGATGGCGGCGGGCTCACCCGCCTGTCCCCCACGGCGTCCCCGCTGGATGTAGGCGTCAGCTACGGGACGGTCCGCATGGCCCGCGGGGCCGACGGGTCCATCCAGGCCTTCGGAGGCCTTGCGGCCGGCGGCCTCCGGCAGTTCCTGCTGACGCCCACCGACGGTGGCGTGACGGCGACCCCGCTGCGGGACATCCCGGCCGGTGCCGTGCTGGGGCTGGTGGTGGACCCGGCGTATCGCGCGCTCTACGTGGCGCAGCAGGGGCAGGGGCTCTACCGCTACGGCTCGGACGCGGATGCGGGCACGACGGGCACGCAGGTGGTGGGCCTGGGCGACGGCGGCCTGACGTCCGTGGGGCGCCTCGCGCTGTACGAAGCGTCCGGGACGGACGGCTACCTCCTGGCGACGGATCCGAACGCGAACACCTTCGTCGTCTTCGACCGGCGCACGCTGGGCCGGGTGGGGTCGTTCCAACTGGTGCAGGACGGCGGTACCGACGGGGTGGAGCAGTCGCGCGGACTGGTGGCGTTCTCCGGCCCGTTGGGCACCGCCTTCCCGGAAGGACTCTTCGTCGCGCACGACGGCGTCAGCAGCAGCACGCTGGGTGACAACCTGAAGCTCACTTCCTGGGGCAACGTGGCCCGCGCGTTCTCTCCGCCGTTGATCATCGTGGGGCAGCAGGCGGACGGTGGCACCGGCCAGGACGCCGGCACCGGCAAGGACGGCGGTGGCGGTGTCATCGTCAATCCGGGAGACCAGAACCCCATCGGTGGCGGCAGCGGGACCGACGACGACAGCGGCTGCGGCTGCACCAGCACGTCCGTGCCGGCCATTGCGACGCTGGGCCTGCTGGCGATGGCGCTCCTGGGCCGCCGTCGCCGGAGCTGAAGACGGCGAACCGAGACGCGAAGCGGGTTGAAAGCGACAGGGGGGCGGGATGAAGTGCGCGCCCCATGCGCTCCTTCCGTTCCGCTGCCCTGGCGCTCGCGGTGCTTGTCTCCGCCTGCAAGGGCGGCCCGACGCCCGCTCCCGCCAGCCC
>NZ_RAWE01000303.1 GCF_003611695.1 Corallococcus carmarthensis
GCCGCCGCCCGGCCCACCTGGGGAAGGTTGCGATGGAAGGTCGCCCCGGCATCGTCGATGACCTCTAAATCGCCCCCGGCCTCCGCGACAGCGGCGGCCAGCGCCGCCCGGGGCACCCGGGTGTCCTCCGCCCCCACAATCACCAGCAGCGGACACGACAGTCTCACGAGTGACAGCGGGTCCACATCCGGCGCCACCAGACACAGTCCGCCCACGGCCGGGTGCCGTTCCTGGAGCGCCAGCGCCACCCGGGCCCCGCCGTGCAGCGACGCCACCGCGAGCGCGGACGTGCCCGCGTTCTCCAACGCCACCCGCATCGCGGCCTCCGCGTCCTCCACCAGCGCCCCGCCGGTGCCCCGGGCGCCCTGGCTGGCCCCCACGCCCCGGTGGTTGAAGCGCAAGGAGGGAAAGCCCGCACGCGCCACCGCGAAGGCCAGCTCCGCCGCCACGACGTGATCCATCCCGCCCCCCTCTTCCGGCCGGGGCGGGAGGATGAGCAGCGGCGGCGATTTCTGGCCCCGGTGCACCGTGCCCTCCATCACCGCGCCGTCCGAGCCCACCGGGATGAGCGTGGAGCGCTCCAGGAACTGACCTTTCTGGACCATGCCCCCACATTAGCCGCCCCGCTGGAAGCACCCGGGCCGGTTTCCCGCCCCGTCCCCTGCCGGACGCCCCGTATCGCAGCGCGTTACACACATTCCGTCACCTGCTCGCAACTTTTGGGCGCTTCGGGTGAGAATGGATCAACGCAGCAAGCAATCTCTCCCCCCTTCAAAAATCCGCAGGAGCCTCAAGCCATGGGAACCATCGGGCGCACCTCCAACAACAACATCGCGCGCACCACCACGACGGGTGCGGCCAGCACGACTCCTGCGGCGAAGCCGGCCACCGCGGCGGCCACGGCGAAGCCCGCCAACACCGTGAAGGACGGCTTCGAGGCCAAGGCGACGAACAGCGCGGTGCGCACCGCGGCCCCCACGGGCGTGTTCACCGCTCCGGCGGGCGCGAAGGACAAGGCCTTTGACGGCAAGATCATGGGCAAGGGCGGGCAGGCCTTCGACGCCAGCACCCCGCTGAGCCAGATCCCCGCCTACGAGCCCAAGGGCGGCGTGAAGCAGCCCGGCACCATCATCTACGTGAACGGGATGATGACGGACAAGGCGGGCCAGGAGACCACGATGCAGGCCATCGCGGACAAGACCGGCCAGAAGACCATCGGCATCCACAACTCGACCGAGGGCTTCTTCAAGGACCTGGGCCAGTGCGTGACGGACAAGATGGACAAGGGCAAGAACCCGGCCGTGGATACGCTGGCGGACTCGCTCTACACCGAGCTGAAGGCCGGCCGTGACGTGCACCTGATGGCGCACAGCCAGGGTGGCCTCATCACCTCGCGCGCGCTGAACGACGTGGCCAAGCGGCTGCGCATTGAAGACGGGTTGTCCCCCGCGCAGGTGCAGGAGAAGCTGGGCAAGGTCTCCGTGGAGACCTTCGGCGCCGCGGCGGCGACCTACCCGGACGGCCCCAAGTACGTCCACTACGTCAACGACAAGGACCCCGTGCCGGGTCTCTTCGGCCTGGGCACCAGCGGCAAGGGCCCCCTGGACCTGCTCAAGCACGCCGGCAAGGACGCGAAGATCCGCTACTTCTCCGAGAAGAGCATCTTCTCCGGCGCGCACAACATCAACGACACGTACCTCAACCAGCGCGTCCCGTTCGACCAGGCCCGCGCCGGCTAGTTCTCAACTGGAATTGGGACTGGTATGACTGCACGTATGACGCTCGAAGAAGCCCAGCGACTGGTGCAGTCATTCATCCGGGCCCACGGAGGCGATGCACAGGCCTCCGGGCTGAACGCGAAGGGATTTGGCGGCGCCGCGCTTGGCGACGCGCAGGTCTACTTCGAGCATGTGAAGGACTCGGGGGCGCTGAAGTGCAGCGCCCTCATCTACCGCTTCCGCGACGCGCCCCGGCCGGGCGTCATCGACGGCTTCCGTGACGAAGAGAAGAAGGGCACGGACGCCGGCGGCGGCAAGGTGGACTACGAGACCGAGAACAAGAGCCTCTTCCTGAGCCGCACGTACGGCGTGGTGCCGGCGGAGCAGCAGTTCAAGGAAGACGTCGACCGGCTCGTGGAAGCCAGCCTCGTGTGGGGCGACGAGGTCTTCAACCGCGTCGCGGACCGCGTCATCCCCGCGAAGTGATCAGCTCCTTTACCAGCAAGCTGCAGTGGCTGCTGTCCTCCATGGGCATGGCGCGTCCGGCGCCGCCCGCGGGTGGACCGATGACGCGCGACGCGGCCCGGCAGCTGGTGAAGTGGTACCTGGAGTCCCAGGGTGCCGGCGTCACCGAGGGCCTCAACGCGCAGGGTCTGGGCGGGATGATGAACGGCGAAGGCCAGTACGCCTTCGAGCACGTCGAGTCCCCGCCCGCGCTCAAGTGCAGCGCCCTCATCTACCGGTTCCGTGAGCCGCCCAAGCCCGGCATCATCGAGGGCTTCCGGCAGCAGCAGGAAGAAGGCACGGACACGGGCGGCGGCAACGTCGACTTCGAGCCCGGCAGCGGCAGCCTCTTCCTGACCCGCACCTACGAAGTCGTGCCGGACGGCCGCGAGTTCACCCGCGACCTGGACCGGTTGGGCAAGGCCAGCGTCGTCTGGGGCAAGGACGTGCTGGACCGCGTGGCCCACCAGGTCTTCGGCACCTGAGCGCTCCCGTGCACCACGGGAGGCGCGCCTCATGACAGGCGCGCCCCGGGGCCGGGCAGTCCGCTACACCGCCTGCATCACGTAGAACTTGAGGTACTTCCCTTCCGGGAACTGCAGGCGCACGGGGTGATCCGGCGGCTGGTAGCGCTCCTCCACCAGCGCCAGGTCCACGCCGGCCTTGAAGCCCGCCTCGCGCACGGCGCCCATGAACATGTCCCCTGTCACGCGCGCGGAGCACGACGCCGTGGCCAGCAGGCCTCCGGGACGCAAGAGCGCCAACGCCTGCCGGTTGAGCGACGCGTAGCCGTCCACCGCGGCCTCCACCGCGCGCTGGGTCTTCGCGAACGCGGGCGGGTCCAGGATGATGAGGTCGAACGTGCGACCCTCCTCCTTGAACGACTGGATGAGGGCGAACACGTCCGCCGCCAGGAAGTCGTGCTTCGCCGCGGGCAGCCCGTTGCGCGTGAAGTTCTCGCGCGCCAGGGCGATGGCCTCCGGGTCCTGATCCACGGAGAAGACGCTGTTGGCTCCGCCCAGCGCCGCGTTCACGGAGAAGCCTCCGCTGAAGCTGAAGCAGTTGAGCACGTCCCGTCCCTGCCCCAGCCGGCGGATGAGGTGGCGGTTCTCCCGCTGATCCAGGAAGAAGCCCGTCTTCTGCCCCTTCCACGCGTCCACCAGGAAGATGGCGCCGCGCTCGCGGATGGGGATGAGCTCCGGGGCCTCCTCGCCCCACAGCATCTTCCCGCTGCCGCGCCCGTCGTCCTCCTCCACGTCGTCGCGCCCCACCTCGTCACGGCCGAGGATGCCCTTGAGGCCCGGGACGCCCGCCTTCAGCGCCTCCACGATGAGGGGGCGGTAGGGCGTGAGGCCCGCGGAGTACAGCTTCATCACCGCCCAGCCCGCGTACAGGTCCACCACCACGCCGGGCAGGCCGTCGCCCTCGCCGTGGATGAGGCGGTAGCTGTCCGTGTCCTTCAGGTCGATGAGCGCCGTGCGCGCGGCCAGGGAGCGCTGCACGCGCTGGGTGATGAAGCGCGAGTCCACCGTCTCGCGCGAGTCCCGCGTGAGCACGCGCACCGCGATGGCCGAGTGCGGATCGTAGTACCCGCGCGCGACGAACTTCCCGTTCTCCGTCAGGTCCACCACGCTGCCGGCCGGAATCCGCGGCATGTGCTCCAGGGCCTTGCGGAACACCCACGGGTGCCCCGCACGCAGGTGACGCCCCAGGCCTCGGGCCAGCTCCAGCTTCACGACATTCACGTTGAAACTCCTCGACTGCGGGCCGTCCGGCGGCGGGCGAGGAGGGCACGAGCCAGCTCCTCGAAGCCCCGCCCCTCGGGCGCCCGGGTGATGAAGGCCGGCTGCGCTTCAATGCGGTCCAACACCGCGCGCACGTTGGCCACGCCCACGCCCAGCTTGAACGCCTGGAACATCGGAGCGTCGTTGAAAGAATCCCCCACGTACACGTACCGGCCGTCCGCGGGGTCCAGCTTCTCGCCCCATGCCACCTTCGCGAAGCGGCGCGACGCGGAGAGCTTGTCGAAGCGGCCCAGCCAGCAATTGACGTGGACGGACGAACGCACCGCCGTCACGCCCCGGGCCCGGAGCAGCGACTCGATGCAGGAGGCCCCGTCGTCGCCCAGCCGGGCCTCTTCGTTGTAATCCACGGCCAGGTCCACTTCCGTGTAGCGGCTGTCCACGGACAGCCGCGCGCCGGGCACCTGGGCGAGCACGCGCTGGACCTCCTTCTCCAGCCGCTGGCGGTTCGCCACGCGCTGGGCGGGCGGCTCCAGGTACACCTTGCGCAGCTGCCCCTTGGCCCCCTTGAGGAAGAACAACCCGCCGTTCTCCACCACGACGCCGTCCACGGGGAGCTGCCGGGCCCACGCCTCGCCCCACCCCGCCGGACGGCCGCTCACCAGCACCACGCGCAGGCCGGAAGCCGACAGCTGCTCCAGGGCCCGCACCGTCTGGCTGCGCAGCTTGTGGCCCGTCGTCAGCGTGCCGTCCACGTCGGTGAAGACACCCCGCACACCGGACAGGTCCGCCTGCCGCAGGGGGCGCGGCTCCACGGCCTTCGTGTTCACGTCCGTCACATCACGTCCAGTTGCGCGAGCTGGGACTGGAAGGACTCGATGGTGGAGAGCAGCTCCGGGCCGGTGAGCGTGGCGAGCTTCAGCTTGCGCGCCTTGCGCAGGAACGCGTCCATGGTCGCGTCCCGGCCATAGAGCGACTGCGCGCTGGCCGCGGCCTCCGCCAGCGCCTTGGCGGACGCGACCGGATCCTTCGTCGACTGGGCCAGCGCGCGCTCCAGGCGCACGCCGCACGCGGCCCACACCTCGCGGTCGTGGAGGATGAGCAGCTGGCGCTGGTTCACCGCGGACAGGCTCCGCACCAGTTCATCCAGCCCTTGCGTCACGGTGAACAGCCGCCCCTGCTCCGGGGTGGACTCGAGCGCGAGCGCGCCAATCTCCGCGCGGGCCTCGACGATGTGGCGCTTGTCCTGCGCGCGCAGGTTCCGGTACGCGGCGGTGCGGCCGAAGGCGTCCAGCTCCGTCTGGAGCTGCTGCGCGTTCCACAGAATCTCCTCCGGCTTCGCGTCGCGCACCTTGTTGAGCCGCGCCGCGACGATGCGGGACAGGTCGGACGTGATGGCGCGCACGGTGACGGCCGCCTTCACCTCCGCCTCGTAGCCGGGGACCACCTGGGCGCGCGACACCTCGCCGAAGGTGCTCGCGGACTCGAAGACCAGCTGGCTCATCTGTTCGCGGTAGTCGGACCGGAAGCGTTGGATTTCCGCCAACAGCTGCCAGCGGTCGCTCACCACGGACGGGTTGCGCATGGCTTCACCCAGTTGGGTGATGCTCTGGGCCAGCCGCCCCATGCCCTCCTGGAGCATGGCCGGCACGTCCCCGGGGCCCTTGCGGGACGCGGACGGCGGCGGCGTACCGGGGAACTGCTCCCGGATGACGTTGAGCAGCGCGTTGACGTCCATCACCGTGTCGCGGATGACGGGCGCCATCTCCTCCCACAGCGACAGGTCGGGGCTGGCGTCGACGACGGGCGTCTCGTACTTCACCAGGTCCAGGTCGCTCAGCCGGGAGATGGCCTGGGCCGCGGCGAGATACACCGCCCGCAGCCGCGCGGAGAAGGCGCGGTCGGGCAGCGACTGGAGGATTTGTTCGAGCCTCGGGGTCAGGGAGGCCGGCGGGGGATTCTCGGCGGCAGCGGACACGTTGACCCCACTCTACCGCTCGACATCGCGTCCGGGGAGTTCTAGCAAGCATCCGGGGCCGGTTGGGCGGCCCGGGGAGTCCACGGAAATGATCCAGGTCTGTCTGTGGGAAGACGGCAGGGCTGTTTCAGGGGGTGAGGAGCTGCTCGACCGGCCGGGGCCCAAGTGGATCGACGTCCTGGAGCCGGACGCGGAGGTGATGGGCCGGCTGGCCGAGCGCTTCCAGTTGCACCGCCTGGCGGTGGAGGACTGCCTGCACCTGGACCAGCGGCCCAAGCTGGAGGAGTACCCACACCATCAGTTCATCGTGTTGCAGGGTTTCAGCTGCGGGCCGGACGTCACGGAGCTCACGCTGCACGAGCAGCACTTCTTCCTCGCGCAGGACTGGCTCATCAGCGTGCACGCGCTGAAGCTACCCAGCCATGAAGCCGTCGTGCGGCGCGTGCGGGACGACCCCGCGGGCACGCTGGGCCGGGGCGTGGACGTCGTCCTCTACCTGCTCACGGACGCGCTCGTGGACGCGCAGTTCCCCATCATGGACGACTTCAGCGACCGGCTGGACGACCTGGAGGACGCCATCTTCGCCCAGCCGGATCCGGAGCACCTCCAGCGTATCTTCCAGCTCAAGCGCGCGCTGGTGACGCTGCGCCGCGTGCTGTCCCCGCAACGGGACGTGGTGGGCATGCTGTCACGCCGGGGCATCCCGCAGATTCAAGAGAAGACAACGCTGTACTTCCGCGACGTCTACGACCACCTGGTGCGGCTCTACGAGCAGATCGACGCCAGCCGCGACGTGGTGGGCAACGCGATGGACGGCTACCTGTCCATGGTGGCCAACCGCACCAACGACATCAGCAAGCAGCTCACCATCTTCGCCACGCTCTTCCTGCCCCTGTCCTTCATCGTGGGGTTCTTCGGGCAGAACTTCGACCAGTTGTCGAAACCGGGCTGGTACACCGCCATGTGGGTGACCATGGTGGGCTTCCCCGTGGGGCTCGTGGGCTGGTTCAAGTACAAGAAGTGGATCTGACGCCGCATCGGGATGGGCCGCGAGGGAGGAACTCATGCTGACGATCGCCGTGGATGGGATTCCGCTGCACTACCGGGACGTGGGCCAGGGGCTGCCGGTGTTGCTCCTGCACGCCTTCCCGCTGGATGGCTCCGCGTTCGACCGGCAGGTGACCGCGCTGTCCGGGCGCTACCGCTTCCTCGTGCCGGACCTGCGCGGCTTCGGGCAGAGCCGGCTGGGTGAAGGCCCCACGGAGATGCGGAAGCTGGCGCAGGACGCGCTCGCGCTGCTGGACGCGTTGAACATCGACGCGGCGGTGGTGGGCGGTGTGTCCATGGGCGGCTACGCGGCCCTGGCGCTCCTGCGCGAGGATCCAGGCCGGGTGCGCGGGCTGGTGCTCGCGGACACGCAGTGCACCGCGGACGACGCCGCCGGACGGGACAAGCGCGAGGCCACCGCGCAGCAGGCGCTGAAGGAAGGCACGGCGTCCGTCGTGCAGGGGCTGGTCCCCAAGCTGGTCCACGCGGGGCCGGAGTCCCCGGTGGGCCGCGAGGTGACGAAGCTGGGACTGTCCGTGTCACCGGAGTCCATCGCCGCCGCGCAGCGGGGCATGGCGCTGCGGCTGGACAGCAAGGACCTGCTCGCGCGCTACGCGGGGCCCGCGCTGGTCGTGGTGGGCGAGCACGACGCCGTGACGCCCCTGGCGAAGGCGAAGCAGATGGCGGACCTGGTGCAGGGCGCGCGGCTGGAGGTCATCCCCGGCGCGGCGCACCTGCCCAATCAGGAACAGCCGGAGGCCTTCAACACGGTGCTGGACAGCTTCCTCGCGTCGCTGGCCTGATGGGAGTCCCCGTCCTCCGCCAGGGAAGTGCGCGATGAAGAAGTCCCCCGCTCCGGAAAACCTGTACCTGCCCGACGTCGAGTCGCACGAGTCCGACGGGCACTACGGGAAGATGATCGCCATGGCGCGGGCCGGAGGAATGGTGCCGCCGGGCATCTGGCACCTGTTCGCGTTCAAGCCGCGCATGACGGACGCGCTGTCCGCCTTCACCCACGAGGTGATGCGTGGCCCGTCCCCGCTGTCGGCCGGACTGCGGGAGCTCATCGCCGCGTACACGTCGCGGCGCAACGCCTGCGTATTTTGAACGGGCTCTCACGCCGCGGTCGCGGCGGAATTGCTGGGCAGCACGGAGTGCGTCCAGGCAGTGCTGGACGATGTGAAGACGGCCCCCATCCCGGAGGCCGAGAAGGCGTTGTTCGCCTTCGTGGACCGACTCAATGACGCCCCCGGAGACGTGCGCCGCGAGGACGTGGAGCGCCTGAAGGCGGCCGGATGGACGGACGAGGCCGTCTACGACGCGGTGTCCGTCTGCGCCCTCTTCAACTTCTACAACCGGTGGATTGACGGCACCGGCGTCCAGGGTCTCTCACCGGCCATGTACGACCGGTCCGCGAAGCGCATGGCCGCGGGCGGCTATCTGCCCGCGCCGCCGCCCGGTACTCCCCCGCCGTCCTCCAGTGGGGAACCGGAGCGCTGAGCTCAGGGCTGGCAGACGGCCTGCGAGTCCTGCACGGCGCACGACGAGCAATCCTTCGTCTTCACCAGCACGCCCTGCTGGCACGTGAGGAGCGCGGCGCCGTTCGGGCTGCACACGCCCTTGCCTTCCGCGTCCGTGGCGCACCCGTCGTTCTCCTGGTTGAGGGACGTGTCGCACCGCACGCTGTCCGCCAATTCGCGGCAACCCAGCGGCCCACGGCATGCCAGCGGACGCCAGGTGCCGTTGCGGCACTCCAGCGCCTGCGCGTCGTCCTGGCACACGTAGTCGCCGCCGTCACACGAGTCGCCCGAACCCGGCCCGCCACAGCCGGAAAGAAGGAAGAAACCGACGAGGGACAGGAGCGCGAGGGGAAGACGGTTCATGGGTGCCGGCGACTCTTCGCGACAGGTTTTTCGCTGTCAACCGCCGCCTAACGTCTCGCGGAAGTAACGCCGGAAGTTGCCACCCATCACACGTTCCACCCACGACTCCGGGTGTCGCTTGAGCAGTGCTTCCGTGAGGCGGGGCAGGTCCGTCACGTCCCGCATGCCCCGGGGCAGCGCCACCATGCCGTCGTAGTCCGAGCCCACGCC
>NZ_RAWE01000304.1 GCF_003611695.1 Corallococcus carmarthensis
GTCGGGGGAGCACCGGCGGGACGGGGCGCGGCACCGGGGCCCGCGACAGGCGCACCCGGGCCCGCGACGGGAGCGCCGGGCCTGGCTCCAGGGCCCGCGACAGGGGCACCGGGCGCGGCACCCGGACCCGCGACGGGCGCACCGGGCCTGGCTCCAGGGCCCGCGGCAGGCGCACCGGGCGCGGCACCGGGGCCCGCGGCAGGCGCACCCGAAGCCGCGGCTCCAGGGCCCACCGTGGGCACGGTGCCGGATGGGCGGGTCGGAGCACCCGGACCCGCGGCAGGCGCACCCGGAGGAGTGGCTCCTGGGCTCACCGTGGGTACGGTGCCGGATGGGCGGGTCGGAGCACCCGGACCCGCGGCAGGCGCACCCGGAGCCGCGGCTCCAGGGCCCACCGTGGGCACGGTGCCGGACGGACGGGTCGGAGTACCCGGACCCGCGGCAGGGGCGGCACCGGGAGGACGGGGCGCCGTGGGGCCGGAGGCCGGAGGAGGTGGCGCCGCCTGCGTGCGCGAGGCCGACGCGAACGAGACGCCGTTCAACTCCTTCAGCAGGAACGCCACGCGCAGCAGGTGCTCCGCGTCCTGCGGCACATCCTGGAGCAGCTGCCCCAGCGAGCGCACCCCGTCGATGAAGGCCAGCGCGCGCACCTCGTGCGGCGTCAGGCGCAGGTCGCTGGAGGCCACCCGGCCCCCGGACTTCATGATGGGCATGGGCAGCACGTAGGCCAGCCGCCGCTTGAGGTCCGCCGTCGGCACGCGGCGCACCTGGTCGCTGAGCAGCGCCCAGCGGTTGCCCAGCGGCATCGCCTTCTGCGCGGGCAGGTCGCGCGCCTCGAAGGTGAACGTCCCGGACTCCGCCCGCAGCGCCTTGCCCAGGATGCCCAGCGCCCGCTGCGCCAGCTGCGTGAACGCCGTGGCCGGCTGGAGCAACCCCAGCCCGAACAGCGCCGCGAGCAGGTCGCCCCCGAAGCGCTCCTTGGAACCCTCCGCCTGCTGGAGCTGCTCCGCCGTCAGGAGCCGCGCCCCCATCAGCGACACGCCCAGCGCGTCCTCCGCGTGCGACGAGTCCACGAACTCCGGACTGCCCTTGCGGAAGTGGATCGACAGCGCGCGGTCCGAAAGCCCCAGCGTCAGCAGGCCCGTCTGCTCGCCCGCGGCGATGCGCCCATACAGCTGCATGGGCGAGTACTGCTGGAGCTGCCCCTGCGGCGGAACCGTGTTGGTTCCGTCATCCGCCGGAGGCTGCGGAGCCTGCGGGGGCGCGGCCGGACGGGCCGCCGCGGCCGGAGCCGCCCCCGCACCGGCGGGAGCTCCCGGCGGACGGGCCGCCGCGACAGGAGGGCCCGGAGGCCGAGCGGCGGCGACAGGACGTCCCGCGGCGTCGACGGCCGGACGCGCCGCTCCGGGACCGGGGCCCCGCATCGCGCCAGGGCCCGCCATGGGCATGGCACCCGGACCCGCCATGGGCGCGGCACCGGGACCCGCCATGGGCACGCCGGCCGGACCCGAGGCGGGCGCGGCGGCAGGACCGGGCGGAGGCGGAGCGATGGCGGCGGGCGCGGATTGCAGCAGCGACGCGGGCGCGCCGTCCCCCCACAGCTCGCGGGGGAACGCGTCCCGCACCTCCGGGAAGCGCCACGGGAAGGCGAACTGCAGCCCATCGTTGGAGACCTGGAGCTTGCCCTGGATGGAGCCGCTGTCGATGAGCAGCTCGATGGTCGCCCCCGTCAGGGGCCCCCACGTGGTGCCTCGATCGTTGCGCACCCAGTACTGCCGGACCTCGCCCTCCGCCATGTGCCGTCCTGCTCCCACTCCCTCGACCGCCGGGAAGAAGAAATTTTATCGCTGCCCGCGCCCACGTCCAAGCGGACGTCCTCGCGAGCGGGCGGGCAGGCGTTTCAGGGCGTGGCGCCCTCCATCGCCGCCAGCCCCACGCTGGCCAGGCACGCCGCGTCGGCCTGCTGCTCGGCGGGCGGGTCGAAACAGTACACCTCGCTGTCGAAGATCTTGCAGATACCCGCTGGGGTCCCCGAGCACGCCACCTTGCTGTAGGCCGTGGTGCAGTTGTAGCCGCACACCGGGCCCGTCTCGCTCAGCTTGCACTGGGGCGCGGGCAGGCCCTTGCCCCACGCGCAGAGCGCCGCGGGCGACGGGTCGAAGCAGGTGACATGGCCGTTCTGCGCCTTGCACACGCCCAGGGGTGTCTTCGCGCACCGTACCCCCTCGGAGGCGTTCACGCAGTTGAAGCCGCACGCCACCTGCAAACCGTTGCTGACGCACTGCGCACGAGGCACCTGCCGGCCGAACACCGCGAACACCGCGGCGGGCGGGTCGAAGCACGTCACGTTGCCGCCCTGGCTGCGGCACACGCCCGCGGGCGTCCTCGCGCACTGCACCTTGCCGAAGTCCGTGACGCACCCGTAGCCGCAGCCCACCACCCCGTCGATGGTCTTGCACTCCGACTCCGGCAGCCCGGCGCCGTACGCCTTCACCACGTAGGCGGGCGGGTCGAAACAGACGGCCTGCCCGTCGATGACGGTACAGCGGCCCTGGAGCGTCTGGGCGCACCGCACGCGCTGTCCATCCGACTTGCACGCGTAGCCACAGGACACGTGCCCGTCGATGGAGCGGCACGTGGCGGTGGTCGCGTCAGGCGGCGAGGGCGGCGCGGCGAGCGTCAGCGCCAGCACGGTCATCAAGGTCGCGAGCATGAACCGCATTGACCCCCAAGCGTCAGCGCGACGCAAGCAACCGGCCGGGACGGCGTGCCGTCCGGGTGATAAGCGGGCGCCATCGTGGACCTGGACGTCAGCGCGTTGAAGTTGGGGCTGTTGTGTGTCGCCGCGCTGAGCGCCGGCTTCGTGGACGCCATCGCGGGAGGCGGCGGGCTGATCACGCTGCCCGCGCTCCTGACGGCGGGCCTGCCCGCGCACGTGGCGTTGGGCACCAACAAGGGGCAGTCCGTATTCGGCTCGGGCGCGGCCATGGTGCGCTTCGCCCGCGCGGGCCTGGTGGACGGGCGGCTTGCCCGGGTGACGTTCCCCTTCGGCCTCATGGGCGCGTTCGGTGGCGCGGCGTTGGTGCTGCTGCTCAAGCCGGAGGTGCTCAAGCCGCTGGTGCTGGTGCTGCTCATCGCGGTGGCGGTGTTCCTCGCCTTCCGCCGGACGCCGCCGAAGCGGGACGGCGTGGAGCCCTCACCGCGGCCGCGAGCGCAGGCCATCGGCGCGCTCATCGCGCTCTGCATCGGCACCTATGACGGCTTCTTCGGCCCGGGCACCGGCACGTTCCTCATCGTGGCGTTCTCGTCGCTCCTGGGCCACGGGCTGGCGCGCGCGTCCGCGGACGCGAAGGTGGTGAACTTCGCCTCCAACCTGGCGTCGGTGACGCTCTTCGCGCTCCGGGGCGTGGTGCTGTGGAAGGTGGCGCTGCCCATGGCCGCCGCGCAGTTCACCGGCGCGTGGGTGGGCGCGCACGTGGCGGTGAAGGGCGGCGACAAGCTGGTGCGCGTCGTGGTGCTGGGCGTGGTGGCCGCGCTGGTGCTGAAGCTGGGGCGCGACGTGTGGCTGGGCTGGGCGGCCTGAAGCGGCGTCAGCCGCCGCTTCAGCCGATGTGCACGAGCAGCGCCAGGCCCCGCTTCGCCACGGAGGCGGTGAACTTCTGGAGCTCCACGAAGTAGGAGAGCAGCTCCTCCAGCGGATCCACGTCCTCCGCGGGCTCCTCCTCGTCCCAGGTGCCGGGGTAGATGTCCTCCGCCTGGAGCCGGGCCGGGTCGAACCGCTTGCGCAGGTCCTCCACGGACGTCTTCTTCAGCGCCTCCGCCAGCGCCTTCACGGAGGCCGCGTCGAACACGCGCGCGGTGCCTTCATCCGACGGGATGTCGCCCACGTCCTCGCCGCCGCGCACGAGGAAGTCCAGCGGCGGCTGTCCTTCCCACGCCGTGCCGGTGAGCAGGTACTGGAGGCCGTGCCACGCCTCTCCGATGTCCAGCTCCAGGAAGGCCGCGCCCTTCGCGTCGCCGAAGTCCTCCTCGTCCTCCAGGAAGGGCTCCAGCGCTTCCGGCGCCTGCTGCAGGGCCTGGCGCTGCGTCTCGGTGGTGCTGCGCAGCGTGCAGAGCATCTCCATGGGGCGGCCTACTCCACGACGACGAGCTTGGCGTTGTTCTCCACGGCGGTGCCTTCCTTGGCGAACACCTCCGTGACCTTGCCGGCCTTCGGGCTCTTGAGCTCGTTCTCCATCTTCATGGCCTCCACGACCACGAGCCCCTGGCCCTCCTTCACTTCCTCCCCGACCTTGACCAGCACCTTCACCACCTTGCCGGGCATGGGCGCGAGGATGAGCTGCCGGCCCTCCACGGAGAAGCTGCCCGCCGCCGCGCGCATGCGCAGCTTGCGCTCATCCGCCACGTCGGTGCGGTTCACCTGCCCGCGCACCAGCGTGCCAATCTCGTCGCCGTTCTCCTCGAACTCGACGTTGTACGACTGGCCGTCCACCAGGAGCGACAGCGTGCCCGGGTCCACGGAGAGCGCGTCCACGTGGAACGACTGGCCGTTCACCGTGAGCCGGTAGCGGTCCTGGCCCAGCGACTCCAGGTCCACCGGCACCGCTTCCTTCTGGCCCTGCTGCTTCGTGAAGTAACGCATGGAGAAAAGGTCCTTCCTTTGGCTTGGGCAGGAAGTGGATCAGCGGCGGCGGCTCTTCAACGCCAGACGCCACGGGCTGATGCGGCCGCTGGCGTCACCACCACCGCTGCGCGACGGCAGCGTCTTCGCGCGCTTCTGGTCGCGCTGGAACGCGTGCAGCGTGCTGGCGAGCAGCGCCACCTCGCTGAGCTTGGGGTCCTCTTCGCCCAGCAGCGCCGTGTGGTGGCGCGTGAGGAAGCTGGTGTCGTAGTCCCCGCCCACGAACTCCGGGTGGGACAGGATGCCGTGCAGGTAGCGGATGTTGGTGGTGATGCCCTTCACCACGTACTCGGACAGCGCGCGCTTGGCCCGCGCGATGGCCTCCTCGCGCGTGGCGCCCCACACGGACAGCTTCGAAATCATGGGGTCGTAGAAGTTGGGCACCGTGAAGCCCGCGAACACGCCCGAGTCGTCGCGCACGTTCGGACCGCTCGGCACGCGCAGCGCGTGGATCTTGCCGGGGCTGGGCATGAAGTTGCGCGCGGGGTCTTCCGCGTACACGCGCACTTCGATGGCGTGACCGCGCGGCGTGGGCGCCTCGAAGAGGGGGAGCTTCTCACCCTCCGCGGCGCGAATCTGCATGGCCACGAGGTCCAGGCCCGTGACCCACTCCGTCACCGGGTGCTCCACCTGGAGGCGGGTGTTCATCTCCAGGAAGTAGAAGTTGCGGTGCACGTCCACCAGGAACTCCACCGTCCCGGCGCCCACGTAGTTGACGGCCTTGGCCGCCTTCACCGCGACCTCGCCCATCTTCGCGCGCATCTCCGCCGTGAGGATGGGGCTGGGCGTCTCCTCCACCACCTTCTGGTGACGGCGCTGCGCGGAGCACTCGCGCTCGTTCAGGTGGATGGTGTTGCCGTACTGGTCGGCGAAGACCTGGATCTCCACGTGGTGTGGCTTCTCCAGGTACTTCTCGATGTAGACCGCGTCGTTGCCGAACGAGCTCATCGCCTCGCTCTTGGCGGAGCGCCACGCGGAGTCGAAGTCGCCCATGCCCTCCACGCGGCGCATGCCCTTGCCACCACCGCCGCCGGCGGCCTTGAGCATGATGGGGAAGCCGATCTTCTGCGCGTACTCGCGGGCCTCCTCCAGGGTGGCGATGGGCTCCGTGGTGCCGGGGACGACGGGCACGCCCGCCTTGATCATGTTCGCGCGGGCGCGGGTCTTCTCGCCCATGGCGTCCATGGCGGCGGCCGGCGGACCGATGAAGGTGATGCCGGCCTTCTCGCAGGCGCGCACGAAGGACGCGTTCTCGGAGAGGAAGCCGTAGCCGGGGTGGATGGCGTCCGCGCCGGACTGCTTCGCGACCTCCAGGATGCGCTCCTGGACGAGGTAGCTCTCGCGCGAGGGCGGGGGACCGACGAAGTAGGCCTGGTCGGCGGTGCGCACGTGAAGCGCGGAGCGGTCTGCCTCGGAGTACACCGCCACGGTGGCGATGCCGAGGTCCTTGCAGGTGCGCATCACCCGGATAGCGATCTCGCCGCGGTTGGCGACGAGCACTTTGCGGATCTTGGGCATGGGCGCCCGTCTACCATGGGGCGCCCGGGATTGCCCGCCCCTACTTGCGCAGGTTCAGGTACTCATCCATCAGCTGCTTCGCCTGGGCGAGCTTCGCCTCCACGAAGCGGTCGTCCTCGTCCGGCTCCGGGGGCGTGGCGGGGTGCGCGGGGGCCTCCACCGGCTTGCCGTCCGGCCCGAAGTCCACCGCGGCCGCCAGCAGGTTGCGCGCCGCATTCCCGCTGAAGAGGCGGGCCAGGGCCGTCGTCTCCACGTCCAGCCAGCGCGCGGCCTGGCGCAGGACGTCCAGGTACTCGCCCTCCATGGCGCGGGGGGGGCGGCTGGGGGCGGCCATGCAGACGCGGGCGTAGCTGTGCTCCCGGTCCACGTACATGCCCATGGAACGGTCGCGGAAGTCCTTGGAGAGGGCCTGCGTCATCGCGTCCAGGTGCTCCTCGGGGGAGGACACCTTGCCGGACATCTTGCCGGAGACGAGGGGGATCTCCGCCACGTGCCAGCTGCTGTCAGCCAGCGCTTCCGGACGGGATTCCACCCACTTGACCTCCGGCATGGGCAGGTCGAGCCCCTCGCACACGCCCTTCAGCGTCTGACGCAGGGCGGTGAGGTTACCTTCGACGTCGGAGAGGAACAGGACGAGTCGGCGCTGCTGGGACACGTGGGGGGCTCCTTGAGTGGCCCCGTGAAAGCCCCGGCGTTAGCTGAGAATTTCCGGAAGTAGCGACGCCCGCCTGCTCCCCTGGCGACGGGAGGCGGGCGGGCGGGCTCCAGAACTTCTTGGGGACTACTTCTACAGCGGGATGTTGCCGTGCTTGCGGGGCGGGTTCTCCTGCCGCTTGTCCTTGAGCATCTCCAGCGCGCGGATGACCTTGGCGCGGGTCTCCTCCGGCCGGATGACCTCGTCGATGTAGCCCAGCTCCGCCGCCTTGAACGGGTTGGCGAACTTCTCGCGGTAGTCGTCCGTGAGCTTCTTGCGCTCGGCGTTGGCGTCCTGGGCCTTGAGCAGCTCGTTGCGGAAGATGATGTTCACCGCGCCTTCGGGGCCCATCACGGCGATTTCGGCGGTGGGGTAGGCGTAGTTGATGTCCGCGCGGATGTGCTTGGACGCCATGACGTCGTACGCGCCGCCGTAGGCTTTGCGGGTGATGAGCGTGATCTTGGGGACGGTGGCTTCCGCGTACGCGTAGAGCAGCTTGGCGCCGTGGGTGATGATGCCGCCCCATTCCTGGTCGGTGCCGGGGAGGAAGCCGGGCACGTCCACCAGGGTGAGCAGGGGGATGTTGAAGCAGTCGCAGAAGCGCACGAAGCGCGCGGCCTTCACGCTGGCGTCGATGTCCAGGCAGCCGGCGAGCACCGCGGGCTGGTTGGCGACGATGCCCACGCTCTTGCCGTTCATGCGCGCGAAGCCGACGACGATGTTCTTCGCGAAGTGCTCCTGCACCTCGAAGAAGTGCTTGGAGCCCACGATGGCGCGGATGATCTCCTTGATGTCGTAGGGCTTGTTCGGGTTCGCCGGGACAATGGACTTGAGCGACTCCTCGGCGCGGAACGGGTCGTCCTCGCACGGCTGGGCGGGCGGGTCCTCCTGGTTGTTGGAGGGCAGGAACGAGAGCAGCTCGCGCGTCATGGCGATGGCGGCCTGTTCGTTCTCCGCGGCGAAGTGGGCGACGCCGGACTTCTGGTTGTGCGTGAGCGCGCCGCCCAGTGCCTCCTTGGAGACCTCTTCGTGCGTCACCGTCTTGATGACGTCCGGGCCGGTGATGAACATGTACGACGTGTCCTTCACCATCATGATGAAGTCCGTGATGGCGGGCGAGTACACCGCGCCGCCCGCGCACGGCCCCAGAATGAGCGAAATCTGGGGGACGACGCCGGACGCCAGCGTGTTGCGCAGGAAGATGTCCGCGTAGCCGGCGAGGCTCTCCACGCCTTCCTGGATGCGCGCGCCGCCGGAGTCGTTGAGCCCGATGACGGGCGCGCCCACGCGGGTGGCCAGGTCCATGATCTTGCAGATCTTCTGGGCGTAGGCGCCGGACAGCGAGCCGCCGAAGACGGTGAAGTCCTGGGCGAAGACGAACACCTGGCGGCCTTCCACGGTGCCGTAGCCGGTGACGACGCCGTCGCCGAGGATCTTCTTGGCGCCCATGCCGAAGTCATGGCTGCGGTGGGTGACGAACTTGTCCAGCTCGCTGAAGGAGCCGGGGTCGAGGAGCAGGTCGATGCGCTCGCGGGCCGTGAGCTTGCCGGCCTCGTGCTGCTTGGCGATGCGCTCAGCGCCGCCGCCCTGCTCGGCCTGCTGCTCCATCTGCTGGAGCCGTGCGCGCAAGGGATCGTTCTCGGGGGTCGTGGCCATGGGGGGCCGCCTTAACACGACTTGGAGGGCGCTGGCAGCGCTTCCCTTGCCTCTGGAGGGGGGGACGGACGGCCGGGCTGTGGGTGCACGGGAGCCCAACGGGACGGAAGTTCAGGATTTCCGACACCGCGCCCTTCTGGCGGAGGGAGCAGGGGAGGTTGGCGATGCGTGGGAGGCCGGGAGCACTGCAGGTGGGGTCGTTCCGGGGGGTGCCCATCCGGGTCCACTTCTCCCTGCTCATAGCGCTGCCGCTCCTGGCGCTGTCGTTCGGCGGGGCGCTCGAGCGGGCGGCGGAGACGGCGGACGTGCCGCCGGAAGCACTGGGCGGG
>NZ_RAWE01000305.1 GCF_003611695.1 Corallococcus carmarthensis
GGTCGCGGGAGGGCGCCTACGGGGGTGGGCGCTCTCCCGCATTTTTTTGTTCCACGTCCTGGGACGCCGGCGCCTTCAGTGCGCGTCCGCCCAGCTCCTGCCCGCGCCCACGTCGACCTTGAGCGGCACCTTCAGCTCGGCGACGGAGGCCATGCTCTTCACGGCCAGGGCCTTCACCGCGTCCACTTCCGCGTCCGGCGCCTCGAAGAGCAGTTCGTCGTGCACCTGGAGGAGCACGCGCGTCTTCAGCTTCTGCTCCCGCAGCGCCACGTCCACGGAGAGCATGGCCTTCTTCATCAGGTCGGCGGCGGTGCCCTGGATGGGCATGTTGATGGCGGCGCGCTCCGCGGCCTGGGCCACGCCCCGGTTCTTGGAGAGCAGGTCCCCCATCAGGCGGCGGCGGCCGTAGAGCGTCTCCACGTAGCCCACCTTGCGCGCCTTCTCCACGGTGTCCTCCAGGTACTGGCGGATGCCCGCGTACCGGATGAAGTACCGCTCGATGACGTCGCGCGCGTTCTCCTGGGAGATGCCCAGGCGCGTGGACAGGCCGTGCGCGGACAGGCCGTACGCGATGCCGAAGTTCACCATCTTCGCCACGCGGCGCTGCTCGCGGTCCACGTCCTTGGGGTCCACGGCGAAGATTTCGGCCGCCGTGCGGCTGTGGATGTCCTCGTCGTTGCGGAAGGCCTCGATGAGCACCGGGTCCTCCGCGATGTGCGCCAACAGCCGCAGCTCGATCTGCGAGTAGTCCGCGCTCACCAGCTGGTGCCCGGCGTCCGCCACGAAGGCGCGGCGGATCTCCCGGCCCAGCTCGGTGCGGATGGGGATGTTCTGCAGGTTCGGGTCGGACGAGGACAGCCGGCCGGTGGCGGTGGCCGCCTGGTGGTACGTGGTGTGGATGCGCCCGTCCTTCGCCACCAGCGTGGGCAGCGTGTCCAGGTAGGTGCTCTTGAGCTTGGACAGGCCCCGGTACTCGATGAGCGCCCGCGCGAGCACGCTGTCGTGCTCCTCCGCCAGCTTCTCCAGCACCTCCTGATCCGTGGACGGGCCCGTCTTGCCGCGCTTGAGAATGGGCAGCTTCTGCTCCTCGTAGAGCACCTGCGCCAGCTGCGGGTTGGAGCCCAGGTTGAAGACGTGGCCCGCGGCCTGGTGGCACTCGGCCTCCTTCGCCTTGACCTCCACGTCCACGCGCTCGGAGGTGCGCGCAAGCTCCGTCACGTCCAGCTTCACGCCCTCGCGCTCCATGCGCGCGAGCACGGGCAACAGCGGCAGCTCCAGCGTGCGCGCCAGCTCCGCCAGCCCGCCCAGTTCCAGCTCCTTCCAGAGCTCCGGCGCCAGCCTGCGAGCCGCGTCCGCGCGCACCGCGTACGCCGCGGCCACCTCCTCCGGCCCGTGGTCCGCCAGCGCCCGCCCCTTCTTGCCGCCCACCGACGCGGGCAGCGCGGGCAGCTCCGAGCGAAGCCGCTCGCGCGCCAGGTCCTCCAGCGCGTGCTCCCGGCGGGACGGGTTGAGCAGGTAGCTCAACAGCTCCACGTCGTCGTGCGCGCCCTCCAGCGCCAGCCCCTCGTTGGCCAGCACCAGCGTGAGCGCCTTGAGGTCGTGGCCACCCTTCTTCACCGCCGCGTCCGCGAGCACGTCCTTCATGGCCGCCGTGAAGGCCGCCACCGGCACCTGCGTCGCGCCCAGCTGCTGGTGCCGCAGGGGCACGTAGCGCGTGGTGCCATCCGGCAGCGCCACGCCCAGGCCCACCAGCGGCGCCGCGAAGGGCATGCCCTCGAAGGCAGGCACCAGCGTGAGCGCCCCGCCCGCCTTCGCCGCGTCCGCCAGCGCCTTCAGGTCCGCCTCGGTGGTGACCAGCGTGGTGGTGACCGCGAGCGGCGCCACGTCCGGACGGGCCGGAGCCTCCTCCGCGGGCAGGTCGCGCAGGAGCGCGAAGAACTCCAGCTCCGTGAACAGGTCGCGCGCGCGCGTGGCGTCCGGAGCCCGGCGGATCAGGTCGTCCAGCTTCACGCCCAGGGGCAGCGCGGTGTTGAAGGTGACGAGCTGCTTGGCGCGCGCCAGGCTCTCTCGGTGGGACTCCAGCGCCGCGCGGATCTTCGGCTTCTTCACTTCCTCCACGCGCGACAGCAGCGTCTCCACGTCGCCGAACTGGTGGAGCAGCTCCACGGCCGTCTTGTCGCCCACGCCGGGCACCTTGGCGACGTTGTCCACCGCGTCGCCCACCAACGCCAGGAAGTCGCGCACCTGCTTGGGCAGGATGCCCATCTTCTCCTGCACATCCACGATGCCGATGCGCTTGTTCTTCTGGGGGTCGAAGAGGGTGATGTCCTCGTCGACGATCTGCATGAAGTCCTTGTCGCTGGTGATGATCAGGACCTGGAAGCCTTCCGCCTTCGCCTGGAGCGCCAGCGTGCCGATGACGTCGTCCGCCTCCCAGCCCTCCGCGTCCAGCGAGGCCAGGTTCAGCACGTCCCCCACCTTGCGGATGAGCGGGAACTGGGGCGTCAGGTCCTCCGGCGGCGCCTTGCGGTTCGCCTTGTACGTGGGGTCGATCTTCTGACGCTCCACGCGGCCTGACTTGTCGAACGCCAGCGCCACGTGCGTGGGCTTCAGATCCTGCAGGGCCTTGAGCACCATGCGGGTGAAGCCCAGCACCGCGTTGGTGGGCACCCCCTTGCTCGTCGTGAGCGGGGGGATGGCGTGGTAGGCGCGGAAGATGAAGCCGGAGGCGTCGAAGAGCGCCAGGCGGCGCTCGGAGCGCGGGGGGCTGGTGTCGGCCATCCCCCGTCCCTAGCGCGCCTCCCGCTCCCTGTCCACGAAGCCCCGCACGCGAGCGCCGCTCAGCGGCACTTCAGTTCGGCCTTCTTCGCGGCCACCTGCTCCGCGATGCCGTCACCCGTCACGGCGAAGTCCTCCACCGCCTGGATATCCGAACAGCTGCCCACGCCGTTCAGCGCGTTCTGCGCCTGCGTGGAGCAGAAGGCCACCACGCGGTTCAGGTCCGTGTTGCCCTTGTAGAAGTCGAAGCCCAGCTTCCAGATGCGGCAGCCCCGGCGGCGGTCCTCGCGGTCGGCGAAGTGCTTGCCGCGCAGGTACGACGCGGCCGCCATGTCCTGGAAGATGTTCTTCCGGTAGAAGGACAGGTGCGACTCCGCCATGCTCTCCATGATGCGCTTGTCCGTCGCCAGCGCTTCCTTGAAGGGCGCCACCGCGCGCTCCGGGTCCTCGTTGGTGAGCGCGCTCTCGCCCGTCTTGAAGAGCTGATCCACGTTGGACACGTCGCGGATGAGCTCGTCTGCCAACTGGTGGAACTCGGCCTGGTCCACCTTCGCGCGCAGCTTCTGCAGCGTCGCCATGGACTCGCTGCCGCGGCCGGCCCAGTAGTCCATCATCGCCGCCTGGACGAGCTTGTGGGAGTAGCGCTTGTTGAACATGGCGCGCACTTCGCTGGCCTGATCAGGCCCCAGCTCGTCCGCCGCCAGGATGTCGGACACCGGGCACGTCCAAGGCGCGGCGGTGCGGTCCAGGCGCGTACGGGCCACCAGGAACTTCACGAACATGGCGTCCTTGGGGCGCCACTCGTTCTTGCGCAGGCCACCCTCCAGGCGGAGCGACTGGCCGATGGGCGGCTCCAGGTCCTCCTTGCTCTGCTTCTGGCACCACACCTCCATGTACTCCTGGCAGCGCGGCACCGCGGGCCCCCACTGCGAGTTGTTCAGGTAGCGCTTGCAGTCGTCCTTCGCGCGCGCCACGAACGCCTCGGCCGTCTCACGCGCCTTGGAACGGGCGCGGCGGAAGTACTCGCTCTCCTTCGGAATCTTGCGGAGCAGCTCCAGCGCCGTCTTCTCGCGGTTGAGCTCGATGGCCTTCTTCGCGGCCTCGAAGTTGTCGAAGGCCTCCTTCTCCAACTTGATCTTCCGCACGAGGGTGTTCGCCTCGGCGTTGATGGGGTCCATGTCCAGCGCCTGCTCGCACGCGGTCTCCGCGCGGCCCCAGTCCGGGGCGCCCATCTCGTTGGAGGAGTAGGAGCGGCATTCGCTGAGCAGCTCCTGCACCTGCTGCGCGGGATCCAGCGGCGCGGCGGGGCCGGTCTTCTGGGCCTTCGCCGGCGTCCCGATGGACGACTTCACCACCGCCGCCACCGCCAGCAGCGCCATCACGCCGCCCGCGACCACCAGCAGCTTGCGCTTGCTGCCCGCCGCGGGCTCCGCCCTGCCGCCACGGCGGACCGGAGCCGCGCCCGTGCCCGGACGGCGCACGGGCGTGTCGGCGGCCTCGTAGGTCATCTCCACCACGCCGAACTGGAGGACGTCCCCGGGCGCCAGGTCGACGAACTCCTCGCCCAGCAGCTCGCCGTTGAGCAGCGTGCCGTTGGCGCTGCCCAGGTCGCGCGCGCGCACGGCGTTGCCCTCGCGCTGCACCTCCGCGTGCTTCCGGCTCACGGAGTCGTCATCCAGGACGACGACCGCCGGCGGCGCGCGGCCCACCAGCAGCATGCCGTTGATGGGATACGACTTGCCGGCCCACGGCCCTGTCATGCCCTTGAGCACCGGACCCGCGCCCGCGCCCGCCGCCGCTGCCCCGCCCGCGGGCAGGGGCCGCGAGGGCCGCTTCGCCAGCGCGCCTTCGGGTTTCGCGGCGCCATTCTGGGTGGCCTTCGCGCGGATGCTGGGCATGGCGCGCGTGCCCTTCACGGGCGCGTCCGCAAGCGTCGCGGGATCGCCGGGCGGAGGCGTCGCCGCGCGGCGGCCGCTGGTGCTCCGGGCGCTCCCCTTGAGCTTCAGCTCGTAGTCACCCAGCAGCACCTGCGAGGCCGACGTCAGCGCCGTGGGCCCCGCGATGCGCTCGCCGTCCACGAAGGTGCCGTTCTGGCTGCCTCCGTCCTCGACGTAGACGGTGCCGCCCTCCACGTAGACGCGCGCGTGCTGCCGCGACACGCCGCCTTCCGTCAGGACGAGGTCATTGCCCTGCTGGCGGCCAATCTTCAGCTCGCCGGCGATTTCGTGCTCGTGCTCAGTGCCGTCAGGGTGACGGACGACCAGGGTTGCCATGGGCGTGTCAGTCCTCGCGGAAGATGCTCATGTTCACGGGGATGCCCTTGCGCTGGAGCTCGTCGTAGAACTTCGGGACGAAGCCCGACGCTACGTAACGTCCGCGCACCTTGTGATCTTCCGTGAAGCCATCCTGCTTGTAATAGAAGATGTCCTGCAGGGTCACGATGTCGACCTCCATGCCGGACACCTCGGTGATGAAGCAGATCTTGCGGGAACCGTCGGAGAAGCGCGTCTGCTGCACGATGAGGTGCACGGCGCTGGCGATCTGCTCGCGGATGGCCTTCACCGGCAGCTCCATGCCGGACATGAGCACCATCGTCTCCAGCCGCGCGATGGCGTCTCGCGGCGTGTTCGCATGCAGCGTGGTGAGCGAACCGTCGTGGCCGGTGTTCATGGCCTGGAGCATGTCCAGGGTCTCGCCGGAGCGGCACTCACCCACGACGATGCGGTCCGGCCGCATGCGCAGGCAGTTCTTCACCAGCTCGCGGATGGTGATGGCGCCCTTGCCTTCCAGGTTGGGCGGGCGGCTCTCCAGCTGCACCCAGTGGTCCTGCGGCAGCTGAAGCTCCGCCGCGTCCTCCACCGTGATGATGCGCTCACCTTCCGGGATGAACGAGCTGATGATGTTCAGCGTCGTCGTCTTCCCGGAGCCCGTACCGCCGGAGATGACGATGTTGCGCCGGGCCGTCACGCACATCTCCAGGAACTCGGCCATCTGCGCGGTGACGGTCTTGTACTTGATGAGGTCCTGGATCTTCAGCGCGTCCTTCTTGAACTTGCGGATGGTGATGCAGGGGCCCTTGAGCGCCAGCGGCGGGATGATGGCGTTCACGCGGCTGCCGTCCTTGAGGCGCGCGTCCACCAGCGGGCTGGACTCGTCGATGCGCCGGCCAATGGGCGCCACGATGCGCTCGATGACGCCGAGCACCGCCTGGTTGGAGGAGAACGTCTTCTCCGACAGGGTCAGCTTGCCCTTGCGCTCGATGTAGATCTGGTTGGCGTGGTTCACCATGATCTCGCTGATCTCTTCCGACGCGAGGAACGCTTCCAGGGGCCCCAGGCCCAGCGCCTCGTTGATGACGTCGGTGAGCAGCTCCTCCCGGTCCACGTCCCCGGGAAGCTCCTGGTCCGCCTCCATCTGGTCGATGATGTCCCGGATGGCCTTCTCGGTGCGGCGCCAGAGCTCCTCGTCCCCGAGCCGGTCCATGTCCATGCGGCGCAGGTCCAGGTACTCGATGAGACGGTCGTGGATCTCCTTCTGGAGCCGCGAGTAGCGCTCCAGCCGGGGGTCCACCTTGCGCTTGTTCTTGGCCATGGCCGCGGCCATGGACGCGGGCATGCGGCTGGGAGCGGCGGGGGCGGGCGCGGGCGCCTCTTCCTCCTCGTAGGGCTCCTCCTCCTCGTAGGCCTCTTCCTCGTAGGCCTCCTCGCCCTGCTCCTCGTCGTAGGCCTCCTCGGCGGGCGCGTCCTCCAGCGCCTCCACGTTGAGGATGTAGTCGCCGATGGAGACCTGGTCGGTGGGCTTGAGCACCATGGGACCGGCGATCTTCTTGCCGTTCACGAAGGTGCCGTTCGTGGACTTCATGTCCACGATGATGAAGCGACCGTCCTTTTCGACGATGCGGGAGTGGGTCTTGGAGACGTTCCCCTTGGCGAGCACGATGTCGTTGCCAGCAATCCGGCCAATCGTGATCTCGTTCTTGGGGTACTCCCGCTGCTCCGAACCGCCACCCTTCTCCGTCAGCGTGATGAGAAACATGGGCCGGGATGCTACCAAGCCCTCCTACGACCTCAAAGACTCCTGCGACGCTCGCCCGCCTGCTGCCCGCAAGCGAACGGGCCGGCACCCTCCCCCTCTGAGACAGGGGTGGGGCCGGCCCGGCCGGATCCGACGGTGGCGCGGGGGCCTCAGTCGAAGATGTTGAAGTTCACCTCGGAGCGGGCCTGCTTGTAGCGGGTCTTCACGTCCTCGATGATGCTGCGGACCTTGTCCGAGTCCGGGTTCACGATGCGCGGGGTGACGAAGATCACCAGCTCGCGCTTGGTGGAGTCGAACGCGCGGTTCTTGAACAGCTCGCCCACGATGGGGATGTTGCCCAGGCCCGGCAGCTTCGCGACGGCCTTCTGCTCGTCGTGGCTGAACACGCCCGACAGCACGATGGTCTCACCGTGGCGCACGGTCACGTTCGTCTTGACCTTGCGGGTACGGAAGCCGGGGATGGAGGACGAACCACCGAAGGACACGGACACGGAGGTGTCGATTTCAGAGGCCTCCGCTTCGACCTCCGTCTGGATGTTGCCGTTGCGGTCCGCGGTGGGGCGGATGTTCAGGATGACGCCGTACTGCTTGTACTCCACCGTGAACTGCGTGTTGGTGATGAGGGGGATGGGCACCTCGCCACCGGCCAGGAACTCCGCCTTCTCACCGCTGGCACACACCAGCTTGGGCTGCGCCAGCAGGCGGCCGTAGCCGTCATTGGCCTGGAACCCGATGGTCAGGTCCGAGCTGCCCTCCGCGCCCATCACGAGGGCGGAGGTGGCGGGGCCGGACGGCATCAGCGCCTTGTTCAGCGTCGCGGTGGCGCTCAGCGAACCCGTGATGTCCGTGGGGTACTTGATGCCGTAGCGGTCGCGGCTGTTGCGGCGGATTTCGACGAACTGGACCTCGGAGAGGATCATCCGCTTGATGCCGACGACGAGCAGGTTCTCCACCTTCTCACCGATGGCCTTGGTGATCAGCTCCGCCTTCTGGAGGTCCTGCTGGCTCTCCACGGAGCCCTCCAGGAAGATGGTCGCGCCCACCACGTTGGCCTGCACGTTCTTCAGGCCCGCCTTCTGGAAGGCCGCGTTCAGGTTCTGGGCGACCAGCTTCTTGGCGTTGGGGGCGATCTTCACGAACGACTTCACGTTCGGGTACAGGCTCACCACCTGCTCGATGCGGTCCGCGTCCTGCGTGGTGTAGGCCTGACCGTCCAGGTAGATGCGGTCACCGACCATGCGCACGGACACGCCTTCGATTTCACCCAGGAGGCGCTTGATCTCCGAGATGACCTCGTTCGGGTCCTGCTTGCGGACCGTCACCAGGTAGCTGATGCGCTGACCAGAGGACTTCCAGACGAGCAGCGTCGTCTTGCCCTCCTGGTTGCCGGTGACGAGCAGCTGGCCGGTGCCGAGCGTCTTCACCTCGGCGATGGAAGGGTCACCCAGCGCGACGCGGCTGAGGCCGGGAATGGTGAGCACCTTCTGGGTACCCACCCCCAGGCTGACGGTGCTGCCCTCCTGGGCCAGGGCGGGGGCACTGGCCACCAGGGTGACGAGGGCGCCGAGCGCCAGGGCTTGCGTGAAGCGAGTGGACATCGTGTGAATCCCCTTCTTGCGTGCGCGCGCCCGGACTTTCGGCGCGCTATCCCAGATGTTGTTGCTGCCACCACATGGCCCAGAAAGTCCCGAGCGCGATGGAGACGCCGTAGGGGATGTGTCGCGCGGGAGCGGGCGAGGTTTCCTCCCGCATCCATTTCATCCGCACCGCCCAGCGACGGGCCACCGCCGCCAGCGTGTCCCAGACTGCCCCCTGCCACAGCAGCGTGACGATTGCCTGCAGCGCTCCCACCATCGAGATGAAGGCCGCCGCCGCGAGCACCGTGGGAAAGCCCAGCACGCAGCCCACGCCCGCCATCAGCTTGACGTCACCCCACCCCATGCGCCCGCGCAGCGCACCCGGCACCAGCAGCAGCGCGAGTCCCGCGCCCGCCAGCAGCCCGCTCACCAGCCCCGACTCCAACCC
>NZ_RAWE01000306.1 GCF_003611695.1 Corallococcus carmarthensis
TGTGTATAAGAGACAGCCCCCGGACATCCGGGGCGTCCCCCTCCCGCCCGACATGGCCAAACCGGTCCGACAGTCGGACCGGTTTCCGCTGCCCGCATGGCGCGGAGGTCCCCAGCCCCGGTTCTCAAAACCGGTCCGACTGTCGGACCAGTTTCCGCCGCCCGCGTGGGACGGAGGTCCCCAGCCCCGGTTCTCCAAACCTGTCCGACTGTCGGACAGGTTCTTGTTGCTTGCGTGGAGCGGCGGTCCCCAGCTTCGGTTCTCCAAACCTGTCCGACTGTCGGACAGGTTCTTGTTGCTTGCGTGGAGCGGCGGTCCCAGCTTCGGTTCTCCAAACCTGTCTGACTGTCGGACCAGTTTCCGCCGCCCGTGTGGGACGGAGGTCCCAGCTTCGGTTCTCCAAACCTGTCCGACTGTCGGACCAGTTTCCGCCGCCCGCGTGGGACGGAGGCCCCAGCTTCGGTTCTCCAAACCTGTCCGACTGTCGGACCGGTTTCCGCCGCCCGCGTGGGGCGGAGAGGCCCCCCGCCGCGGTGGTCCAAACTGGTCCGACTGTCGGACAGGTTCGTGCGGTGCGCCGCCGACAGGGGGCCCAGCGGGTTTCTCGCCCTCTCATCCATGGGGACAGGGCTCATGGCCGAAGGCTCAGGGGCGGGTCTCCACGCCCGCCGGGTCCGGTGTGGAACCTCCGGCGGGAGCGCGCCGTGTACCGCCGAGATACCCGTATTTCGCCATCAGCGGCCACGCGAGCGCCACGGTGAGCGCCTTCGCTCCGGAGGCCAGTTCCCCCTTCCACGCGTCGTCCTCGCCGCGAAGGAGCGTGGGTCCGCTGCGGAAGCGATCCGGGTTGCCGGTGACGGTGTGGTTCTTCCCCAGCACCACCGTGCGGCCCTTCACCGGGTTCTGTGCTCGCGGCACGCCCACCAGATCCAACACCGTGTCCACGGCGCGGTCCGGCGCGGCGATGAAGTCCTCGTAGCGCAGGAAGAGCGACTGGGCGGGGAACCTCCGCGTCACCTCCTCCGACGCGGCGTTGAAACCCAGCCAGTACGCCGTGCTTCGCGCGGCGGACATGGGGACGACGTACTGCTTCGTCTTCGTCCACGAATGCGTCACCGCACGCGGGTCGCGCACCAGGTGCAGGTACAGCGGCCGGATGCCCTCCACGCGCGGCAGCAGCGCCGCCTCGGATGGGAACTTTCCGCTGTCCACCAGCACCGTGCTCCCCGTGGCCCGCGCGATGGTGCGGTACGTGCGCGCGAGGAAGTCCGCGTGCGCCTGGAGCGCCTGCGAATCCCCCGCTTCGTCCAGCACGCGCAGCGTGTGCCGGGTGCGCACGGCGGCCTGCTGCCGGCGCACCACCGCCTCCGCGCTTGCCCGGGGCGTCAGGCCCGCCGGCACGTCGGAGGTCAGCACCGTGTTCCAGATGCCGCACTCCAACAACTGCTGGCCGCAGCCGCACAGCGTGTTGGAGCCGTTCCCGTACGCGTTCTTCCACAGGAAGCTCAGCTCCCCCACGTGGAAGAAGCCCGGCACCTCGTTGAGGACGTTGCCCAGGATGGTGCTGCCGCTGCGGCACCAGCCGGTGATGTAGAGGACCGTGAGCGACGCGCCCTCGCCCTTCGCGCTCGCGGTGGCCATCAGGTCAGCGACGCCACGAAGAAGTGGGTGGGCAGGTGCACCGCGAGCGTCGTGTAGACCTCGCCATAGGCCGCCAGTCCCTCGCGCGGGAAGATCCCCGGCGGCGGCTCCGCGAACCGGATGACCGAGCGCTGGCTGTCATACAGCGTCGCCGCGGCGGTGAAGTCCCCCACGATGATGGTGCCCGGGTTCACCATGCGCGTGCGGCACAGGCGGATGCCCATGGCCGCCAGGTCCGACAGGAGCGACTGCTGGCCCACCAGGTGCTCGTAGAAGTCCAGCGAGTTGATGACGATGCCGTCCGCGGATCCGCCCATCTGCTCCACCTGCGCGCAGGCGTTGAGCAGCGAGGCCACCGCGTTCTTCTTCGCCGGCAGCCGCACGATGCCCGGCGTGTGCAGCAGGCCCCGCACGCCGTCCCCACCCTTGCCGATGCACAGCGCCTGGTTCTCCGCCGTGTTCAGCCGCACCAGCAAACGGAAGTCGATGAACTGCGCCAGCGACTGCGAATCCTCCAGCAGGTTGCGCGGCACTTGAATCCACGCGCGCGTGGGCTTGAGCGCCTGCGTGTCCTGGTGGAACTCGAAGCCGGCTTCCGGCCGCAGCTCCAGGTCCTGCACCGGCCCGGTGGGCTTCGCCTGCGGGTGCGTTTCGTACCAGAAGGGCACCGGGTCGCGCTCCGCCTTGGCCGTCTTGAACATGCCGCGCACCGCGATGCGCGGACGGCGCTTGAAGCCGGGGAACGCGTCCACGATGGACGTGTCGTAGTCCACGTGCGCCTGCGTGCCGTGCTTCTGGACCGCGGCCGCGAACGCCGCGCCGGGGGACAGCGACACGTCCGCCTTCGATTGGGTGCTCAGGATGCTCATGGCGTGAGGCTCCTCGGAGTCAAAAAGCGGTCTAGAGCGGATGCAGGCCCCGGAAGCCCAACCCTTCGGTCTCCGGACGGCCCAGCATCAGGTTCAGCGCATGCACCGCCGTACCGGCGGCGCCCTTCACCAGGTTGTCGATGGCGGCGTTCACCACGATGCGGCCCCGCTCCGCGTCCACGTCCACCGAAAGGTCGCAGTGGTTCGTGCCCACCAGCGGCCCGGGCTCCGGGAACGGCGACAGGGACGCGCTGGGGCGGAGCAGCCGCACGAAGGGCTTCTCGCGGTAGCGCGTGGCGATGGCGCGCACCACCTCCGCCTCCTCCACCGGCCGCGCCGCGAAGGCGTGCACCGTCGCCAGGATGCCGCGCACGCCCGGCACCGCCGTGGCGCTGAAGTGGATGGTGGGCTGCTGGCCGGTGATCCGCGCCACCACGCCCTCCAGCTCTCCCGTGTGCCGGTGGCCCACCGGCTTGTAGCAGCGCAGCGCGTTCGCACGCTCCGGGTGGTGCGAGGAGCGGTCCGGCGTGGAGCCGCCTCCGGACGAACCCGTCTTCGCGTCCACCACCAGCACGTCCGGCCGTGCAAGGCCCGCGTGCAGCAGCGGCAGCAGCGCCAGCAATCCCGCGTGCGCCATGCAGCCGGGCACCGCGACGTGGCGCGCGTTCGTCAGCGCCTCACCCATCCACTCCGGCAGCCCGTAGACGAACGTGGGCACATCGTCCGGACGCGGGTGCTTGCCGTACCAGCGCGCATGCCCCGCGGCGTCCAGGCGGAAATCCGCGCTCAGGTCCACCACCCGCTCCGCCAGCCGGCACACCTTGGACCAACGCTGGAGCAGTTCCCCTTGCGGCAGGCAGCTCACCAGCACGTCGCAGGACTCCAGCGCGTCGTGCGGCGTGTAGCGCAGCGTCCCCGCGCCGCGCAGGTGCGGGTGAGGGAAGTCCAGGCGCTTGCCGGCGAACTGGCCGGAGGTGGCCTGCACCACCTCCACGGCCGGGTGCGCGAGCAACAGGCGCAGCACCTCGCCGCCGGTGTAGCCCGCGGCTCCCAGCACCGCCACGCGCACGCTCATCGCCGGGCTCCGCCGGCGCCGGACGCAACGTACTCCGCGATGAGGTCCGGCAAGGGGACGCCCGTCTCGTCGATGCTGCGCGCGAACTCCACGCAGTGGTTGATTTCATTGACGTAGATGTCGCCGCCGCGCGTCTCCAGCAGGTCCACCGCCACCATGTCTCCGCCCACTGCCTCCGCCGCGGCCTCCGCCAGCTTCGCGTGCACCACCGGCACCTCGTAGCGCTCCGGCACGGCGCCGCGCGCGGTGTTGGTGATCCAATGCTCGGAGCGCCGCCGCAGGCCGCCCACCGCCCGGCCGATGACGTAGACGCGCAGGTCGTAGCCCGGCTTGTCCACGTACTCCTGCACCAGCGCCACGTGGTCCTGCGCGCCACCGGTGCCAAAGCGCGTGGACAGCACGCCCTCCGCCGCCGTGCGCGAGTCCAGCCGGGCCACCATCCGGCCCCAGCTCCCCAGCACGGGCTTGGTCACCACCGGGTAGCCCTTCTCTTCAATCGCCTCCAGGCACGCGTCCTCGTCGAAGGCCACGAACGCCCACGGCATGGGCACGCCCCTGGCGGCCAGCGCCGCGCTGGTGAGCGCCTTGTCGCCGCAGAG
The DNA here is from genome assembly GCF_003611695.1 of Corallococcus carmarthensis. Taxonomy (GTDB): domain Bacteria; phylum Myxococcota; class Myxococcia; order Myxococcales; family Myxococcaceae; genus Corallococcus; species Corallococcus carmarthensis. Next base: position 4,185 of record NZ_RAWE01000306.1, read on the forward strand.
GGAGATGGTCCGCGCGCTGTTGAGCACGCGCAGCCCCTTCATCTCCAGGAACGTGGCCAGGTAGCGCGCACGCGTGAAGGACATGCTGCGCATCAACACGGTGTCGGCCTCGGTGACGCGCTGCCGGTCCATGGACAGCACCATCCCGGAGTCCTGCACCAGGTTGACGGCGCAGTCGCGCCTGCGCAACGCCTCGAGGAGGAGCTTCTCCTCGGTGCGGACACGCGTATAGACGAGGTCGACCTTGCGCATGGCGCGAGGTTACTCCCCCCAGTCTTCCTCGACCTCGGGTGCTTCCTCGAGCCGCAGTGGGTTGATGCCCACCACCTCCAGCTCCGCGGAACAGCCGTCACAGGAGAGCACCTCGCCCACCATCCGGTTCCCGCCCGGCACCTGCTGCGAGCACAGCGGACACTGGTCGGGCGGCACGGACTGCGTCATCGGGTTCGGGTTCTGGACCTGCATGTCAGTCCCTCCTCGGTTCGGATCCCACGGCAAACACCGGGGTTCTTGGGAGCACTCCCAGGATGCGCTCGGCCACCTGCCCGCCCTCCAACCCATGGCCCTTGAGCAAGGCTTCGTGCGAACCGGCACGTGAGTCGTACCGGTCTTGAATCCCCACACGCAGCACGCGCCGCGGGAGGTCCAGCGAGCACACCGTCTCGCACACCGCGCTGCCCAGTCCGCCCAGCACGTTGTGCTCCTCCACCGTCACCAGCAGCCGCGTGCGCGACGCCGTCTCGCGCACCGCCTCCTCGTCCAGTGGCTTCAGCGTGTGCACGTTGAGCACGCGCGCGGAGACGCCCTGCGCCTCCAGCAGCTTCGCGGCGTCCAGCGCCACGGACACGCCCACTTCCCCGTGCGCCAGGAGCCCCACGTCCTCGCCCTCGCGCAGGAGCGCGGCGCGCCCCAGTTCGAAGGTCGGGCGCTGGATGTCCAGCCGGGTGACGCGGTTGCGGCCCAGCCGCAGATACACCGGCCCGTCGTGCGCGAGCATCGCGCGCGTGGCCTGCACCGTCTCCAGGCCGTCCGCGGGTGACACCACCATGAGGTTGGGCATCGCGCGCAGGACGGCAAGGTCTTCAATCGCGTGGTGCGTGGGGCCGAAGAAGGCGCCCGCGACGCCGCCGTAGTCGCACACCAGCTTCACGTTGGCGCGCGCATAGGCCAGGTTCAGCCGCACCTGCTCACACGCGCGCATCACGCCGAACGCCGCGAAGCTGTGCGCGATGACGGTGTGCCCGCCGTGCGCCAGGCCACACGCCATGTCCAGCATGGTGGCCTCGCAGATGCCCAGGTTGAAGTAGCGCTGTGGGTGGCGCGCCTCGAACGGGTCGCCTCCGCCGCCCAGGTCCGCCTCCAGGAAGACGACGCGCGCGTCCTCCTCCGCGAACCGCGCCGCCGCGTGCCGGAACACCAGCCGGCTGGACAGCTCCGGGTGCGCGGCGAGCCACGCCTCCGGCGCCTGGGCCAGGTCCACCGCGGGGGCAAGCGACGCGCTCACTGGCCGTCCTCCCCCAGCGACGCGAGCGCCCGGCGCAGGTGCTCCTGCGAGAACACCGCGTAGTGCGGCCCCTTGCCCTTGAGCATCGGCACGCCAGCGCCCTTGCGAGTCCTGGCGACGATGGCGCGCGGACGGCCGCCCACGACGGGCGCCTCCAGCGCGGCGGCCAGCGCGGGCAGGTCGTGGCCGTCCACCTCCAGCGACTGGAAGCCGAACGCGTCCAGCCGCTGCACCAGCGCCTCCTGCGACAGGATGGACTCAGTGGGTCCGTCGTTCTGCCCGCCGTTGCGGTCGATGATCAGCGTCAGGCCCGTGAGATTGCGGTGCGAAGCCACCTGGAGCGCTTCCCAGTTGGAGCCCTCGCCCATCTCCCCGTCGCCGCAGACGACGAAGGTGCGGTTGGGTTCTCCGCGCAGCGCGTGTCCCAGCGTCAGCCCCACGCCCAGCCCCAGGCCGTGGCCCAGGCTGCCGGTGGCGAACTCCACGCCCGGCACCGCCGCGTTCACGTGCCCGGTGAAGATGCTGCCGTCCGCGTTGTACTCGCGCACCAGCGTCTCCACGTCCACGAAGCCGAACTCCGCCAGCGCCGCGTAGAGCCCCGCCGCCGCGTGGCCCTTGGACAGGATGAGGTGGTCGCGCTCCGGTGCCTTCGGCGCGCGCGGATCCACGCGCATCACCCGGCCCAGCAGCGCCACCAGGATTTCCACCATCGACAGCGAGCCGCCCAGGTGACAGCCCGACGGCGTCGCCGCCAGCCGCACGATGGTCTGACGGATGCGCTTCGCCCGCCGGGGCAGCAGCGCCAGGCCCGCGTCCGACGCGGCGCCCGAAGGCCCGTCCCCAGTGCGAGCAGGCGCCACCGGGCCGCCGGAAGCCGTGGGTTCATCTGGCGTCCGCGCGTCGCGCGACAGCCCGGGGGTCGTTGGATTCGCCGAGAAAGTCATGCCCGTAGCGTCGCTGTTACAGCCCCGGAATCCGGCTGTTGTGAGACACCCTAGGAAATCGCATCATGCGCCGTCAACGCGGATTTTCTCAAGATATAGACGTACGAGAAAAAACCGTCTTGCCCGGTAATCTCGCGGTGTTACACGCGCGGAACGCCCGGCATTCCCAGGCTTCGGGACACTCGGAGGAGACCTTCAGATGGGGCAGCGTTTCCATAACGCAGCGGCACTGGCGAAGGGTTCGGAATACCGGCGAAAGGGTTGGTGGCGTGACACCACGGTGGTTGACGATCTGCGTCGCTGCGTCCAGGCGCACCCGGACAAGACCGCGATCATCGCCGCACGGTACTTTTCCAAGGACATCACGCGGCTGACGTACGCGGAGCTGGCCCGGTACATGGACCGGTTCGCGCTGGGCCTGCGCGACCTGGGCGTGGGGCGCGAGGACATCGTCGCGGTGCAGCTGCCCAACGGGTGGCACTTCACGGCGCTGGCGCTGGCGTGCGCGCGGCTGGGGGCGGTCATCGCGCCCATTCCGCCGGACTACCGGCGGCGCGAGGTGGAGTTCATCCTGGGTCGCACGGAGGCGTCCGTGTACGTAGGGCCCACGTCGTGGACGGGGCACTCACACCGGGACATGGCGCGCGACATCGCGGCGGTGCTGCCGTCCCTGCGCCACCGGGTGCTGCTGGGCAACAACACCGACCTCCAGGCGGGCGAGCGCGACTTCGAGCGCCACTTCATCGAACGCGAGTGGGAGAAGGAGGCGTCGCTGGAGGGCGTGGCCCCTGCCGCCGCGGACGACGTGTGCAACATCCTCTACACGTCCGGCACCACGGGTGAGCCGAAGGGCGTGGTGCATTCGCACAACACGAACTACGGCATCACGCGCGCGCTCTGCGACACGCTGGGCATCGACAGCACGGACGTGGTGGCGCTGCCGTCGCTGCTGACGGCGTCCACGGGGTTCACGTACTCGTACCTGATGCCCGTCCTGCTGGGGGCCACGGCCATCTACATGGACGTGGGCGACCCGGAGCTGACGCTCAAGCTCTTCGAGGAGCACGGCGTCACGTTCACGTACGGCATCCCCACGTACCTGATGAACCTCATCGCGTTGCAGCGCAAGCGCCAGCGCAACACCTCCTCGCTCCGGCAGCTCGCGACGGGTTCCATCCCGGTGCCCCCGCACCTCATCGCGGCGGTGCGCGAGGTGTTCGGCGTGCGGCTGCACACGCTGTGGGGCATGACGGAGAACGGCGCGGTCACCATCACGCGGCACGAGGACCCGCCGGACTGGCCCAGCCAGAGCGACGGGCGTGCGGTGGCGTGGATGGAGACGAAGATCATCCCGGCGCTCGCGGAGGACGGCACGCCGTATCCGGATGGGACGGGGCGGCTGCTGGTGCGCGGCGCCAGCCAGTGCCTCACCTACTTCAAGCGCGACGACGTGTACGCCGCGGCGGTGGACGCGGAGGGCTGGTTCGACACGGGCGACCTGGCGCGCGATGACGGACGGGGCGGCATCCGCATCGTGGGGCGGCTGAAGGACGTCATCTTCCGGTACGGGTACAAGATCCCCGTGGTGGAGGTGGAGTCCGCGCTGTACTCGCACCCGAAGGTGAAGGAGGTCGCCGTCGTCGCGCACTCGGACGACAAGATTGGCGGCGAGCGGGTGTGCGCCGTCGTCGTCGTGCGCGAGGGAGAAGCCCCGCCCACGCTCAACGAGCTGCGCGACCACCTCAAGCAGCAGGGCATGTCCAACCAGTACTGGCCGGACCGGTTGGATCTCATCGACGAGATGCCCAAGACGGCCACCGGCAAGGTGCGCAAGTATCTGCTGCGCGACCGGCTGAAGCCCGCGTGAGCGGGAGGGAGGAACCGCCTTGAATCAGAGCCCCGAAGAAGCCTCCAGCGACACGGAAGCGAAGCTCGCGGCGTGGTGGAAGGACCTGTTGGGCGTGGAGGCCGTGCGCCCGGAGGACCACTTCCTGGAGCTTGGCGGCAACTCCCTGATGGCCACGGTCCTGTCCAATCGCATCGAGAGCGAGCTGGGCGTGGAGGTGTCCATGGGGGAGCTGTTCAACACGCTCCGCGCCGTGGCCACGCTGTGCGACGAGCTGCGCCAGGAGCAGATCGCTTGAGCCGCGCCGCCCCTTGAGGGTGGCCCCCATCCCCCGCTTCCCCCCGAGCGCGACATGACGAC
>NZ_RAWE01000307.1 GCF_003611695.1 Corallococcus carmarthensis
ACCCCGTGCCGGTGGCCCCGGACGCTCCGCCCCGGCCCCCATCGCCTCACCCGCGCCGCGCATCCCACCTCGGGCGCGCGTGCCATCCATGCCCACACAGACGCTGGCGGCCCAGCCGGGCCGGTGGCTGTGGACCTGCCGGGAGGGCTTCGAGTCGCACCTGTTCGAGGAGCTGGCCTGGGCCGGCGCGGGCCCCCGCCTCCTGGGGCCGGCCCTGGTGGAGTCCGAGCAGCGGCCGGAGGTCCCCCCCGCCTTTGGCCGGGCGGTGGAGCGGGTCATCGCCACCTGGGCACCTCCGGGTGGAGCGCAGGTGCCGGTGGAGGACATCCGGGCCGCCATGTCCGGGCTGCCCTCGCGCGTGCCCTGGCTCGTCCGGGCCTACACGCCGGACAGCGCGAAGGGCAACACGCAGGCGGGCCGTGCCGAGGCGCTGGAGGCCACGGTGCGCGCGGCGCTTCCCTCGGGGCGCGTCCTGGAGGACGACGGCCGGGCGCGCGAGGCGGGCGCCCTGCTGGTGGGCCTGTGCGTCGCGCCGGATGGAGTGCTGATGCTGGGCGCGGTGAGTGCCCGCGAGGCCCTGTCGCTCGCGCCAGGCGGGCGGCGGCGGATGAAGCGCGCGGGCGAGTCCCCCTCCCGCGCGGCGATGAAGCTGGAGGAGGCACTGGACGGGCTGGCGCATGAGCCGGGGCGCGGCGACGTCTGCGTGGACCTGGGCGCGGCGCCGGGCGGCTGGACGCAGCGGCTGGTGGCGCGCGGGGCGCGGGTGGTGGCGGTGGACCCGGCGAAGCTGATGCCGGAGCTGGCGAAGAATCCCCGCGTCCAGCACGTGCAGGAGAGCGCCTTCGCCTACGCCCCGGAGGAGTCCGCGGACTGGCTCTTCTGCGACATGGCGTGGCGGCCATTGGAGGTGGCGCAGCTGCTGGCCAAGTGGGGCCGGCGCCGTTTGGCGCGCAACCTGGTGGCCAACATCAAGCTGCCCATGAAGGACAAGAACCCGCTGCTCCTGCGGGTGCGCCAGATCCTCGTGGACGACGGGGGCTGGGAGGGCCTCACCGTCCGCCAGCTCTACCATGACCGGGACGAGGTGACCGTCACGGCCCATCGGATGCGCTGAGGGCTCCGCATGCGCTGAGGGCGGCCAGGAGGGCGCAGGGAGAAGCTTTCCTGCGCCCGGGGCGGGTCCGCGCTACACACGCGGACACGATGCCCTACTCACTCGACGACGCCACCGCCACCGCCCTCGTCGCCCTCCACCCGCGGGCCGCGCGCCCCGGGCACGCCCAGGAGGCGCCGCAGGCCGCCGCCCAGGAGCTCGTCGCCGCCGAGCAGCGCCGCCGCGGTCAGCCGGACGCCACCGGCGCCATGCACGTGCTGGCGCTCACGCAGGGCACGCTCCTCAAGGAGGAGTTCGACCTGTCCACGCACGCGCACCACGACGGCTGGCGCGTGGGCGCGGTGATGGTGGACGTGAAGGAGATGATCCACTTCAACGCGCGCTTCGGCTTCCCCGCCGGGGACGCGCTGCTCAAGGCCACCGTGGCGTCGCTGGCCGCGCAGTACCCGGGCGCGCGCATCGTGCGCTTCCAGCCGGACGGCTTCGCGGTGCTGCTGCTGCCCACGTCCCAGCTCACCGTGCGCGAGGACAGCGCGGAAGAGACTCAAGCGAAGCTGGCGGAGGACCTGCGCCCCGCGCTGCCTCCGGGTGCCTCGGCCACCGACGTGCCGGGCTTCACCGTGGCGCTGCTGGAGCTGACGGTGCACCAGCCGTCGCACTGGCAGGTGCTGGGGCCGCTCCTGTGGGCGGAGGTGGAGCGGGCCTACATCATGGAGCGCACCGGGCGGACACACGGCCTGCAGCGGCGGCGCCTGCGCCTGGATGCGTTCCTCCCGGAGCCGGAAGGAACCTGACGGTTACTCAGCGCCTACTCCTCAAGGATGAACTTGCGCGGGTTCTGCGGCACGCCGTTCACGCGCACCTCGTAGTGCAGGTGCGGGCCGGTGGAGCGGCCCGTGTTGCCCACGTTCGCGATGGACGCGCCGCGCTTCACCCGGTCCCCGGCCTTCACGAGGATCTTGGACAGGTGGCCGTAGCGCGTCTTGATGCCGTAGCCGTGGTCGATGACGAGCACGTTGCCGTACCCGCCCTCCAGCCCCGCGAACACCACCGTGCCGTCCGACGGCGCGGTGACTTCCTTGCCGTGCGGCGCCGCGATGTCCAGGCCCGCGTGCGTCACGCGGTCCGCCGTGTACGGGTCCAGGCGCTGACCAAAATCGCTGGTCACCCAGCCGCGCGCCGGCCACACCGACGGCGTGGAGGCCAACAGCGACTTCTGGTCCTGGAAGTAGGCCTGCAGGTCCTGGAGGCTCAGCTCCTGGCGGGTGGCCTCCGCGGAGAGGCGGTCCAGCCGGCCCAGCAGCACCTTGGGCGTGTCCGTGGTGGTCAGCTGCGTGAACTGCGTGTCCGTCGCGGGCACCGTGGTGCCGGTCTCCGGCTCCGTGGGGCCCATGGCCAGGTTGCGCTGCGGATCCGACAGCAGCGTCACCGCGCGCAGCTTCTGGTCGAAACGCTCCACGCGGTCCAGCGTCGAACCGATGTGCTCGATGCGCTCACGCACCGACTTCAGCTGGGAGCGCAGCGTGAGGTTCTCCTCACGCAGGATGCGGTTCTCCGACGCGTCCGCCGCCACCTGGAGGTAGTGGATGCTCGCACCGGCGCCCAGGCCCGCCACCAGCATCAGGCCCATGCCCACCTGAACCAGCCAGGAGCGCTGGATGGTGTAGCGCTTCACCGGAGCGTCGTGGTCCGGGATGACCATCAGCGTGAAGGACTTTTTGGCCACGGACCACTCCTGGGGAAATCTCTTTCGCAACGTGGGACTTCCGGCGCCAGAAGCTAAGTCGCTCCCCGCGCTCGCAACACCTCCCCCACCCGCCGCCCCTCCCGCACCGTCACCCACTGATGATTCTCAATGGATGGAAAGGTTGGGGCAGCTATCATCCGCATTTGAAGAGTGTCAAGGTCAACAGACTCCGGGGCACGCCCCAACGCGCCCCAAAGCCCGGGCCCTACCCGCCCTGCATGCGCACCACGATGACGCTGATGTTGTCGTCGCCGCCGCGTTCGTTGGCCAGGTCGATGAGGTGCTTGGGCACCTCGTCCAGGTTCGGATGGCGCGCGACGGTGTCGTGGATCTCCCGGTCCTCGAGCATGTTCGCGAGGCCGTCCGAGCAGAGCAGGAACACGTCGCCGGGCTCGGACACGAGCCCCATGACGTCCACCTGCACCTCCTCCTCGAAGCCGACGGAGCGGGTGATGATGTTCTTGTACCGGGAGTGCTTGGCCTCCTCCGGTGTGATCATCCCCGCCTTGATCTGCTCGTTGACCAGCGAGTGGTCCTCGGAGATCTGCTGAATGAGGTCCCCGCGGATGAGGTACGCGCGACTGTCACCCACGTGGGCGAAGAAGGCGTGCTCGTCGCGGACCACCAGGGAGATGACTGTCGTGCCCATGCCGGAGAGGCGCGCGTCATCCTGGGCGGTGAGGTAGATGGCCTGACAGGCCTTCTCCACCGCGCCCCGGAGCGCTTCCGGTATGGGCGAATCCTGGAGGTTGGGAACGCTGACGAAGGGGTTTTCACGCCCTTCACGCGCGCGCCTCAGCTCTTTGTCGATGGTCTCGACGGCGATGCGCGACGCGGTACCGCCACCCGCGTGCCCACCCATGCCGTCCGCCACGACGTAGAGCTGGAGCTCATCGTCAATGAGGAAGCTGTCCTCGTTGTGATTGCGCTTGCGCCCGACGTCCGTCAGGCCAGCGGAGATGACTTTATGGCGGGGGGCCGCGGTCTGCCCTGCGGTGCTGGACACGCGCCGGATGCTATGTGAGCCCATTAGTGGGGGCAAGGACGCGCACGAAAACTCGCGGTGCGTCATGCCCCTCCCCCTGGGTCACCCCTACCTTTCGGGCCCCCATTTCAGGCCGTCCGGCGCAGCCGCCCCCGGGGGCTATTGCCTTCCGGGCCGACTTCCCGGCGCGCGCGGGGCGTGGCCCGATGGGCCGAACGCACCAGCGCCTCCGCCGCGCCCAGCGCCTCGCGGGTGACTTCCACGCCCGACATCATGCGCGCCAGCTCCTGGGTGCGCTCGGCGCCGGCCGCGAGCGGCAGCACCTGGGACACGGTGCGCTCGCCCTTCACGCTCTTCTTGATGAGCAGGTGTGCGTCCGCGTAGGCGGCCACCTGGGGCAGGTGCGTGATGCACAGCACCTGCCGGTGGGAGCTGACCTCGCGAATCATCCGCCCCACCACGTCCGCGATGGCGCCGCTCACGCCCGCGTCCGCCTCGTCCAGGATGTAGCAGCCGCAGGCGTCGCTGTCCGCCAGTGCACGTTTGAGCGCGAGCAGCAGCCGGCTCGCCTCGCCGCCCGAGGCCACCTTGGCCAGGGGCCGCGCCGGTTCACCCGGGTTGGCGCTGAAGAAGAACTCCACCTCGTCCAGGCCGTCCGGACGCAGCGACTCCCCGGCGGTGACGCGCACCTCGAAGGCGGCCTTGCCCATGGCCAGCCCCCCCAGGCCCTCGCGCACCTGCTGGGAGAAGGCCCCCGCGGAGGCCTTGCGCGCGCGGGACAGCGCCAGCGCCGCCTTGCGCGCCCGCTCCTCCACGCGCTTCCTCTCCTGGTTCAGCTCCTCCAGGATTTCGCGCCGGTTCTCCAGCGTGCCCAGCTCCGTCTCCAGCTCGCCGCGCTTCTTGAGGACGCCGTCCAGCGTCACGCCATGCTTGCGGCACAGCCGCTTGAGCGCGTCCAGCCGATCCTCCACCTCGCCCAGCCGCCCGGGGTCGGACTCCAGCCCCTCCACGTAGCGGTTGAGCTGGCGCGCGGCCTCTTCCAGCTCCGACAGCGCGGTGCTGAGCGACTGCGCCACGGGCGCGAGCGTCGCGTCGCACTTGACGCCCTCGTGCACCAGGCCCAGCGCGCGTCCGACGATCTCCACCGCGGACGGCGCTTCACCCGCCACCAGCAGTTCGGCCTCCGCGCCCTGGCGCTTGAGCTTCTGCGCGCTGCCCAGCCGCCGGCGCTCCGCGTCCAGCTTCACGTCCTCGCCTGCCTCCGGATCCAGGCGCGTGATTTCGTCCAGCTGGAAGCGCAGGAACTCCGCGCGCTCGCGCACCTTGGCGTCGTCTCCGCCCAGCGCGTCCATGCGGGTGTCCACTTCGCGCAGGTTCGCCCACTCGCGGCCGTACGCGGCCAGCGCGTCCTCCAGGTGGCCGTACTTGTCGAGCAGCACCCGGTGCAGCCCGGAGTCGAAGAGGCTCACGTGCTCATGCTGGCCGGCGATGTCCACCGCGCCCCGCGTGAGCTTCCCCAGCACGCCCAGCGTCACCAGCGCGCCGTTGACGTAGACCTTTCCGCGCCCGGTGCGCCCGAGCACGCGGCGCACGAGCACTTCCTCCCCCAGGTCCGGCAGCCCCAGGTCCTCCAGCCGTGAGGCCAGCACCGGTGTCCGGGCGAACACGCCCTCCACCGCCGCGTCCTCGCAGCCCGCCCGGATGACGTCCGCATCCGCCCTTCCCCCAAGAAGGAGGCCCAGCGCGTCCACCAGAATGGACTTGCCGGCCCCTGTCTCACCCGTGAGGACGGTGAGGCCCGCGCCGAACGCGACCTCCACCTCCTCAATCACCGCAACGTTCGAAATCCGAAGACCCAGCAGCACCTGCGCCCTCCGCGGTCCGTACGACGGCCCCAACACCTGAACACCCTAGCAGGTCTTGCTGACACTGCACAGGTGTTCGGGTCGTGCGGACGGTGGGAGGGCGAGTGGGAGGGCGAGTGGGAGGGCGTGGCCTGTTGGAGCCACAACCGTCTCCCACTCCCGGGTCGCATCAGATTTCGGTGAACAGCTCCTGGATGTCCTGTTCGGTGAGGTTGCGGCCCATGTCGTCCCCGTCCGTGCCCAGCACGCCGGCGGCGAGGTCGCGCTTGCGGCGCTGGAGGCTCAAGATCTTCTCCTCCACCGTGCCGCGGGTGATCAGCTTGTAGCTGATGACCGCGCGCGTCTGACCGATGCGGTGCGTACGGTCCGTGGCCTGGTCCTCGACGGCGGGGTTCCACCACGGGTCGAAGTGGATGACGTAGTCCGCGGCGGTGAGGTTCAAGCCGGTGCCGCCCGCCTTGAGGCTGATGAAGAAGAGCGGCGGGCCGTCAGGGCGGTTGTACTCGTCCACCTTGCCCATGCGGTCCTTGGTGCGGCCGTCCAGGTAGAGGTAGCGCAGGCCGCGCTTGTCGGCCTCCTGCTTCAGGAGCTCCAGCATCTCCGTGAACTGGCTGAAGACGAGGGCGCGGTGGCCCTCGGCGACCAGGTCGTCCACCAGCTGCATGAAGCGCTCGAGCTTCGCGCTGGACGGCAGCAGCGTGCCGGGCGGCATCTTGAGCAGGCGCGGATCGCAGCACACCTGACGCAGCCGCATCAGCGCCGCGAGGATGGACACGCGGCTGCGCTTGAAGCCCACCTTCTCGATGGACTCGTGCACCTTGCGGCGGCTCTCCTCCAGCACCTCGCGGTAGAGCGCGGCCTGGCCGGGCTCCATCTCGCACCACGCGACGCTCTCCGTCTTCGGCGGCAGGTCCTTGGCCACCTCCGTCTTGAGGCGGCGCATGATGAAGGGCTGGATGCGCCGTCGCAGCCGGTCCTTCGCGACGGGGTCGTTGGCCACCTGGATGGGCTGCTCGTAGCGGTCGCTGAAGCCTTCCGCGCTGCCCAGGAAGCCGGGCATGAGGAAGTCGAAGATGCTCCAGAGCTCCGACAGCCGGTTCTCCAACGGCGTACCGGTGAGCGCGAGGCGCGTCTCGCTGGGCAGCGACTTGCACGCCTGCGCGGTGGCGCTGTCCGCGTTCTTGATGTTCTGCGCCTCGTCCAGGATGACGTAGCGGAAGCCCACCTGGGACAGCTGCTCCAGGTCGCGGCGCACCAGCGCGTACGACGTGAGCACCAGGTCCATCTCCTTCAGGTCTTCCGCGCGCTCACGGCGGTCCTGCCCGTGCCACACCATGGCCTTGAGGCCCGGCGTGAAGCGCTCCGCTTCGCGCTCCCAGTTGGCGAGCACGCTCGTGGGCGCGACCACCAGGGACGGCTTGCGGCCCTCGTCGTTGGCCACCTTCTGCATCAGGCTCAGGGACTGGATGGTCTTTCCCAGACCCATGTCGTCCGCGAGGATGCCGGACAGCCCGTGGCGCCGCAGGAACCAGAGCCAGGACAGGCCCGCCTCCTGGTAGTGGCGCAGCGTGGCCTGCAGTCCTTCCGGAACGGCCACCTTCGGCACGCCGGCGGACTCGCGCAGCGCGAGCATGGCCTGACGGGCCTTGGCCTCCACCTCGGTGAACTCGCCCAGGTCCGCGAGCAGGTCCAACGCCACCGCCTGGTGCAGCGGCAGCCGCGTGCGCGTGCGGCCCGGCATGGCGCCGGCCTCCTCCAGGAGGTCCGCCACGCGCTTGATCTCCGCGACGTCCGCCTCCGCGAAGGAGCCGTCCTTCAGCGGAATGAACTTGCGCCCGGAGTCCAGCCACATGCGCACGGCGCCCAGGTCCACGGCCTGGTCGTCGGTGACGAACTCCGCGTCCAGGTCGAACCACTGCACGCCGCTCATGCCCACGCGGATGCGTGGCTTGAGCTTCGGGCGCAGCCGCACCTTGGGCGCCTGCACGCCGTAGCGCTCCCACTCGGCGGGAAGACCCGCCAGGCCCCGCGCCCAGAACTCCAGGGCCACGTCACCCGACGCGTCGAACGCCTGCGAGGCCTGATCAAACCGCAGGCCCTGATCGAGCAGCAGCTTGCCCGCGCCGCGCTCCACCTCGTCGCGGCGCCGGTACAGCTTGCGCGCGTCCTCGCCCACCCCGCTGGCGTAGCCCAGGTGCGTGGCCGTGGGGGACACCGCCACCGTCGTCTGGCCGTAGCGCGCGGCCAGTTGCACCTTCACGCGCTCGGCGGCGCCCTCCAGCGTGAGGACGAAGCGCGGCTCCACCGACTCGTCGACCTCGATGTCGTCCGCCTTCAGCGACATGCGGAAGCGCGGCAGGTGCGCGGCGAAGAACGTCAGCACCCGGTCCAGCTGTCCGGCCGGGAAGGCCATGGTCGGTTCCAGCAGCCACTTGCGGAGCAGGCGCGGCGGGAAGTCCGGCTCCACGGCGTGGAGGTTCTGCGCCTGGATGACATACGTGCGCCGGCCCGCGAGGACGATGACGTCCTTGAGCGGGTAGCCCACGCCATCCGGGAACAGCAGTTCAATCTGCGCGGTGGCGCCGTCCGGACGCGACTCCAGGTGGATCTGCGGCCGCACGGGCGCTTCCATGTAGACGAGCGGCGTGCCCCGGTAGATGACCCGGCGCTGGCGCAACAGCTCCAGCACCTCGCACAGGTCCTCGTCGGACAGGACGATGCGCGAGTCGTAGCGGTGCTCATGGCGCGACAGCACCATGAAGATGCGCTCGTCCGCGGGCGCGATGCGGCTGCCCGCCTGGAGCAGGCGCTTCACGTGCACGGGCCCCTTGGTCTGCGCGTCCTGACGACGCACGTCCACGACCCAGTGGCGGCCGTTGGAGCCACCCGCACCGGTGTTGGCGGGGGTGAGCCGGTAGAGGAACTCGTAGTCGGGCAGCGACGACAGGCCCAGCCAGCTCTCCACCTTGGCGAGCGCGGGCAGGCTGACGCCTTCCATTCCCGGCGCGCCGCCTCCGGGAATCTCCACCTCGTCGTCCGGAGCCATGTCTTCGGGTTCCGGCGGCGGAGGCGGGGGTGCGGCCTTTTGC
>NZ_RAWE01000308.1 GCF_003611695.1 Corallococcus carmarthensis
GAAGAGGACGCTCCGGCGGGGGCGGCTCTTGCGGGACGGCGCGCTGGGCGTTGGAGGTGGGCCGGCGGATGGCGCGCATGTTCATGCGCGTGGACTCCGCGCGGATGCCCTGCAGGTCCTCCTCGTCCACGCCCTCCGGCACGAGCGCCGCGGCGGCCTTCTTGTTGCGCTGCTTGCGCAGGGAGTCGATGGAGACGATGCGAGTGCTGTTGGCGCCGTCCTCCGCGGGCTTCTCGTCCTCGCCGGTGGTCGCGTCCTCCGCAGCGAGCGCGAAGAGGAACGTCACCGGGCCCAGCGTGAGCGTGTCGCCGTCCGTCAGCGCCTGCTTCTGCACCGCCGCGCCGTTGACGAGCGTGCCGTTGGCGCTCTTCTGGTCCTCCACCGCGTACCCACCTCCGTCCTGGAAGATGCGGCAGTGGCGGCGGGAGATACCGGGGTCGTACAGCACCACGTCGCACTCGGAGGTGCGCCCGATGAGCACGGAGTCCTGGTCGAAGACGAACTCCTTGCCGGCGTCTTTTCCCTCGGAGATCGTCAGTTGGAAAGCCATGTCGTCCTAGGAGCCTATCGAGGCATGTACGGCTCGGGCAACGGCGGCGCGCGCGCTCGCCGGCTCCAGCACTTCCGCCTCTCCCCCGAAGGATAGCACCCACTGCGTGAGCCAGCGCTCACTGTCTCCGGCCACCCGCACCTCCACCCCTCCGTCAGCAAGCGGGCGGGCGTCCTGGCCAAAGCGCTCCTTCACGTACGGGGCCGCCGTGGGAGTGAAGCGCACCCGGACGGAGGCCTCGCTCGCGCTTCGCGCCGGGTTGGGCACGTCCGCGCGGGCGTCCGGCGGGGGCTGGAAGGCGGTGGCCGTGACGGCCAGGTCCTCCATGCGGTCCAGCCGGAACAGGCGCGCGTCCTGGCGGGTATGGCAGAAGCCCTGGAGGTACCACTGGCCGCGGTGGCTGAGCAGCTCGTAGGGGCGCACCCGGCGCGGCTCCGGCGGGCGGCCGGGGCTGGCGTAGCCGAACGTCACCTCCAGCCGCTCCAGGATGGCCCGGGTGAGCGGCCCCAGCGCCGGGGGCGCGTCCGCGGAGGCGTCGATCTTCCGGTACATCTCCCGGAAGCGCTCGCGGGCCGCGGGCGGGATGATGCCCTCCAGCTTGGTGAGGGCGCTCTGGAGCGCGTCGCCGGTGGCCGGGCGCAGGAGCTCCGCCGCGGCGGCCAGGGCCGCGGCCTCGCCCGCCGTCAGCCGGGGCGGCGCGAACAGGCGCTGATCCAGGTCCACGTAGACGCGGTCGTTGTCCACGTAGATGTCGATGTAGTCGTCCGGGTTGAAGGGCGGCCGGCCCACGCAGGTGAGCAGGTCCAGCTCCTCCAGCAGGTCCTCGCGGCTGATGTTGAGGGCCTTGGCCAGGGCCACCACGGTGACGCCCGGGTGCTTGGAGACGTAGGGGACGAGGAACAGCAGGCGGCGCAGCCGCTCATGGACGTTGCTCATGCGCTCACCCGCTCACCTTCCACCGGCGAGTGCTTCGCCAGGATGTTCGCGGCCATCCGCTCCAGGCGCTCGCGCGCCTCCGGAGGCCCCTCCATGCGGCAGTCCGAGCCCAGGGACAGGACGAACCGCGTCAGCCCGTCCAGGAATGTGACCGGGAAGCGGGCCCGCACGACGCCCTCCGACACCGGCTCCAGCGCCGCGCCCGGGAACAGCGAGCCCGCGCGCGAGGCCTGCGGCCCCGTCAGCTGGAGCGTCACCTCCAGGGGTTCATGGAAGCGGTACTGCCAGGGGAAGTACGCCACGTGGGCGTCCAGCGAGAAGTCCGCTGGCACCTCGAAGTCCGGCGTGCGCGGCCGGGCGGTGTTCACCTTCAGCTCGCGGATGCGGTGGACGTGGAAGGTGCGCAGGCCCTGGCGCAGGTGGCAGTAGCCCACCAGCGTCCAGACGCCGCGCCTCAGCGCCAGGCCGTACGGGTCCACGCGCCGCTCCGTGACGCCGTCCTTGCGGGGGCTGCCGTAGGTCAGCTGCACCCACTTGTGGGCGGAGCACGCGTCCCAGAGCTGCTCCAGGCGGGCGGAGACCTCCTTCTCCTGGCCCTCCTGGCCGGTGCCCAGTTCCATGCGCACGCGCGGGGTGGGCAGGGATTCGCCGGCGAAGAAGCCGATCTTGCGCAGCGCGTGAGCCAGGTCGTCGCGGCCGGGGAACGCGCCAGACGCCAGCGCGGCGGACCCGGCGGCGTAGAGCACGGCCAGCTCCTCCTTGGTGAGGTCCGCCTCCGGCAGGTAGTAGACGTTGCGGTCGACGAGGTAGCCGTCGCGCCGCTCGTCGTCGCCCTGCACGTAGCTCAGCGGGAAGCCCAGTTCGACGAGCTCCGCCTTGTCGCGCTCGAACTTGCGTTCGGCGGCGTCATCCGAACCGCCGTAGTCCGCGGGGAAGTGCTCACGCAGCTCGGCCCACGAGATGGGTTCCCGCGCGTCGAGCAGCAGTGCCACGAGATCAAGGATGCGTTCCGTGCGGTCCATTCAGGTGATCGGTGACCATGGCGGACAGGACCCGGGAGATCAAGAGACCGGGGACTTCCGGGGTGGGAGAAAGGAGCAGGCAGGAAAAGGGACGGGAAGGGAACAATCGAGGGAACCGGCTCCGTCCAAGGGGGGATAGCCGCCCCAACCTGAACAGGCAAGCAGGTATCGCCATGTACCCCTCGTTTCGTCCGCAAGCCAGCAGACAACCCCGGGCGTGGGGCTCGCACTCGGGGCGCGTCTGGGTTATTCCTTGGCCATTGTCGATTTGGGTGAGAAGCGACAGCAGGCCTCTCTTGGGGGCTCCGCTGGCTGCCGTGGGGCCGACGCGGCGGACGGAAGGCTTTGACGAGGGCTCGACCATGGACCGCACCTCCCTGCTGAAGAAGTGGCTTCCCGGGCTGGCGCTGGTGCTGCTGGCCTTCGTCTCCACCCCGGCGCAGGCCCGCTCCGAACCGCTCTACTTCGCGCTGGAGGTCCGGCGCGACGGCCGGCTGATCGCCCAGCCCAAGCTGCTGGGCGAGGCGGGCCGCACGCTGCGCGCCGAGCGCCGCCGTCCGGGTGCGTCCACGCCGGACTACCGCCTGGTGCTCACGCCCAAGGGCGAAGGCGACTCGTTCGAGCTCCAGCTGGACCTGTCCCTCCCGGAGGGCGAAGGCCACTCGCAGCTTGCCCTGCTGCACGGCCAGGAGCGCAAGCTCCAGCTGGGCCGGGTGCCGGGGGAGCTGGAGGTCTCGCTGCTCCTGATGAAGGTGGACTCCCCGGAGTTCCGCGCGCTGATGCGGCTGACGGATGAGAAGCCGGGCACGGTGAAGTCCGTGTCCTGCTCCATCTAGGCGGCTTGCGCGGCCGTCCGCTACAGCACCGCCAGGTCGTCGCGGTGCACCGCCTCATCCAGGTAGCGGTAGCCCAGCACTGCTTCAATGTCCGCGCTCCGCCGCCCGGCGATGCGCCGGAGTTCGTTGGCGTCGTAGGTGGACAGGCCCCGGGCGAACACCGCCCCGGCCGCGTCCGTCAGGTCCACCGGGTCTCCCCGGCCGAACTCCCCTTCCACGCCCGTCACGCCGCTGGGCAGCAGGCTGCGCTTGCCCGTGACGATGGCCTCCTTCGCGCCGGCGTCCACCACCAGCAGGCCCCGGGGACGCAGGGCATGGGCGATCCACGCGGTGCGCGCGCTGCGGCGGCCGGCGGGTTCGAAGAGTGTGCCCACCGCATCCCCCTGGAGCACGCCGCGCAGGCGGCCGGGCACCGCGCCGGAGGTGATGACGCAGGGGATGCCCAGCTCCGAGGCGCGGGCCGCGGCGCGCACCTTGGATGCCATGCCGCCCGTGCCCACCGCGCTGGTGGCGTCGCCGGCCAGGGCCAGCACGTCGGCGGTGACGCGCGGCACGGCGGGCATCAGGCGGGCGTCGGCGTCCTTGCGCGGGTCGGCGGTGTAGAGGCCCTCCACGTCGGACAGGAGGACCAGCGCGTCCGCCTCCACCACGCCGGCCACCAGGCTCGCCAGCGTGTCGTTGTCGCCGAACTTCAGCTCGTCCACGGACACGGTGTCGTTCTCGTTGATGACCGGCACCACGCCCGCGGCCAGCAGCCGGTCCAGGGCGTGCTTCACGTTGAGGTAGCGCCGGCGCTCCTGCACGTCCTCGTGGGTGAGCAGCACCTGGGCCACCGTCCGGGACGCGTGGCTGAAGGCCTCTTCGTACGCCTGCATCAGGCGGCTCTGCCCCACCGCCGCGCACGCCTGCTTGCCGGGGATGTCCCGGGGGCGCGCGGGCAGGCCCAGGCGCTCCATGCCCAGCGCGATGGCGCCGCTGGACACCACCACCAGCTCCCGGCCCTGGGCGGCCCACAGCAGGTCCTGGCCCAACGCGTCGAAGTGGGCGCGGTTGAAGCGGCCCGTGGCGCTCGTCAGCGCGTTGGTTCCAATCTTCACCACCACGCGGCGGGCCCCGCGCAGGGCGTTGCGTGCGGAATCAGTCACGGAAGGCAGCGTAGGCTGGAACGGGAAAGGACGCGCGGGGCCCGGTTGTTCACCAGGCTTCGTGGCGGGCGGGAGCGGGGCCTTTGTCATGAAACGCGGACGGCCCCAGTCCATCCAATGCCTTGAATGCGGAGCGGGCCCTTCGATGCCCGCGCCAGGAGAAACGGTTTGAAGGAAATCTACGGCAACACCCTGGGCCTGAAGTCGAGCGAGCAGCAGCGGCTGCGCAACACCTTCCGCCGCCGCGTGGATCCGCGCGAAATCGTGTCCGCGGAGCTTGCCCGCCACCTCACCGAGCTGTCGCACGAGCTCAACCGTCAGGTGGGCGTCCTCATCAACCGCAAGGGCGACATCGAGCACGTCGTGGTGGGCAACGCGCACAAGCTGGAGCTGCCGGACATCGGCCGTGCGCGCGCCGGTCAAATCCGCCTGCGTGGCCTGCGCCTGGTGCACACGCACTTGAAGAGCGAACCCCTGACGAAGGACGACCTCACGGACCTGGCGCTCCTGCGCCTGGACTGCGTGGCGGCCGTGGGCGTGGGCAGTGACGGCCTGCCCGGCGTGCTGCACTGGGCCTACCTGGTGCCGGAGAACGGCTCGGGCGACTTCTGGCACGTGTCCACGCTGCCCTCCGTGCACGGTGAGCAGCCGGACCTGCTGGACACGCTGAACGCGCTGGAGGAGGAGTTCAACCGCAACGCCGCCGCGCGCACGGTGTCCGGCCGCGAGCGCGCCATCCTGGTGGCGGTGTGCCTGGACGGCAACCGCGCGCGGGCGGAGTCCAGCCTGGCGGAGCTGAAGGAGCTGGCGCGCACCGCGGGCGTGGAGGTGGTGGACAGCGTGCTCCAGATGAAGCGTGAAGCGGATCCGCGCTACCTCATCGGCCGGGGCAAGCTGGAGGACCTGAACCTGCGCTCCATGCAGTCCATGGTGGACCTGCTCGTCTTCGACAAGGACCTCACCCCGTCGCAGGGCCGTCACATCGGCGATGCGACGAGCCTGAAGATTCTCGACCGCACGCAGCTCATCCTCGACATCTTCGCCCAGCGCGCGCAGACGGCGGAGGGCAAGCTGCAGGTGGAGCTGGCGCAGCTGAAGTACCGGCTGCCCCGGCTGGTGCAGGGGGATGACTCGCTCAGCCGCCTCATGGGCGGTGGCGTGGGCGGCCGTGGTCCCGGTGAGACGAAGCTCGAAATCGATCGCCGCCGCGTGCGCGAGCGCATCACCCACCTGGAGCGCCGCATCGACGTCATCAGCCGCGAGCGCAGCGTCCGCCGGGCGCAGCGCAACCGGCGCGAGGTGCCGGTCATCTCCATCGTGGGCTACACCAACGCGGGCAAGTCCACGCTGCTCAACGCCATCACCAACGCGGAGGTGCTGGCGGAGGACAAGCTGTTCGCCACGCTGGACCCCACCAGCCGCCGGCTGCGCTTCCCGCAGGAGCGCGAGGTCATCATCACCGACACGGTGGGCTTCATCCGGGACCTGCCCAAGGACCTGGTGGCGGCCTTCCGCGCCACGCTGGAGGAGCTGTACGACGCAAGCCTGCTCCTGCACGTGGTGGACGCGAGCGACCCCGCGCGCGACGACCACGTGGAGGCGGTGGAGACCATCCTCAACTCGCTGGGCCTGATGGAGAAGCCGCGCCTGATGGTGTGGAACAAGGCGGACCAGCTGCCCGCGGACGAGGTGGAGGCGCTCCTGCGGTCCAAGGGCGGCGTGGCCATCAGCGCGGTGAAGCGCGAGGGGCTGGCGACGCTGCTGGCCAAGGCGGACACCACCCTGTTCGCCGAGGGTGCATCCGAGTCCATCGGCGTGGTGTGACGGTGGGCGGGTTGTCGGCGCGGGGGCCCTCCCCGTAGAGTCGGGGGGCCTTGGCTCCCGCGCTGAAACTGCTCATCCCGTTGTTGACGGCCCAAATCGAAGGTCTGCCCGGAAATGACTCCGGGCCGGACTACGACCGGCCCGTCTCGTCCATCACCACCGGCTACATCGAGCTGCTCGAGAAGAACAGCCACATCGTCTACCCGGTCATCGCCGTGGTGACGCTGCTGCTCATCGGCTGGGGCATCCTGTCCGCGTGGCGAACGCAGGACATGGACGGCCTGCAGAAGAACGAGTTCAAGCGCGCCATCATCAACGAGCTGCGCTCCAACCTGAGCGGCATGCCCGGCGACCTGCTGGGCCGCACCATCGGGTTGGACCGGCTCAAGACGAACCGCCTGCTGGAGGAGATGCAGACGGAAGGGCTCGTCCTGAGCCACACCAACTCCGAGCGGCTCACCGTGTGGCGCGTGCGCGGCGCCGGCCCCGAAGCGAAGCCGCGCCGCTACTAGCGCGGCCCCTGCCCTCCGGCGCCTTCAGACGCCGGACAGCTCCGACTTCGGCTGGCGCGTCATCAGGTCCACCACCGCCGCCTTGGCGTTCTTGCCCTCGTAGGCGATGAGGTAGACCTGCTCGCAGATGGGCAGCTCCACGCCCGTCTTGATGGACAGGTCGCGCGCGCTCTTCGCCGTCTTCACGCCCTCGGCGACCTCCTTCATCTCCGCGAGGATGTCCGGCAGCTTGCGGCCCTTGCCCAGTTCCATGCCCACGTGGCGGTTGCGGCTCAGTTCACCCGTGCAGGTGAGCACCAGGTCGCCCATGCCAGACAAGCCGGAGAGCGTCAGCGGGTTGGCGCCCTTGCGCACCGCGAGCCGCGTGATCTCCGCCAGGCCGCGCGTGATGATGGCCGCGCGCGCGTTGTGGCCCATGCCCAGGCCGTCCGCCATGCCCGCGGCGATGGCGATGACGTTCTTCAACGCGCCGCCGTACTGCACGCCCACCACGTCCGTGGACGTGTACGAACGGAAGGTGTCCGTCTGGAGCGCCTTCTGACAGCGCTGGGCCACCTTGTCCCAGTGCGACGCGATGGTCACCACCGTGGGCATGCGCCGCGCCAGCTCCTTGGCGAAGCTGGGGCCGGAGAGCACCGCGACGTACGGGTGGAACTCCTCCGGCAGACAGTCCTCCAAGAGCTCCGTCATGGTGAGGAGCGTGCCGTTCTCGATGCCCTTGGACACCGTGACCAGGGGCACGCTCTTGGGCAGGAAGGTCTTCGCGCGCGCGAGCACTTCACGCGTGGCGTGGCTGGGCGTGGCGAGCACCACCATCTCCGAGCCCGCCAGCGCCTCCTCCAGGTCCGTGGTGGCGCGCACGCGCTCGGAGAGGGGGATGCCCTTGAGGTAGGTGGCGTTCTCGTGGCGGGTGTTGATGGCCTCCACAGCGGAGGGTTCGCGGCCCCACAGGCGGACTTCATCGCAATTCACCGCGAGCACGTTGGCGAGCGCCGTTCCGAACGAACCTGCACCGATGACACTGCCGCGCATGAGATGACCTCGGGTCGAGAGGGGGGGAGGGGGGATTTCAGAACAGCGCGGACACCACGCCCACGGACAGCGTGGGCATGAACTCCGCATCCGTGGAGCGGCTGCGGAAGTCACCGCCGAAAGAGACAGCGTAGGACGTCTTTTCTCCGACGGGAAACTCCACGCCCAGCCGGACGAGGACGGCGGCATCCAGCTTCCACGCGGGCGGCACGCCGGACAGCGGATCCCGCTGGATGGGATCCATGTCGAAGGCGAAGAGGGCGCGGACGTCCAGATAGGGCCGCCACGCGCGCGGGCTGTCGCCCTGGAAGGAGGTCACCAGTCCCGGCGCCACGTTCCAGTCGCGCCTGCCGCTCAGGTAGCGCGCGCCCTGGTCTTCCGTGTCCGGGGGACGCAGGAAGAACGCGTGGCCGCCGTCCACCACGAAGGCCAGGCTGACGTTCTCGCTGTCCAGGAGGGTGAAGCGGGCGCTGGCGCGCAGCTCGGTCATCAGGCCGTAGACGCTGTCCACGCCCAGCCCCAGGTCCAGGTGCTCCAGGACGCCGTACACGCCGCGCGCGGACACGAAGGGGAAGCCCAGCTCCATCCCCACGCCCACGTGTCCGGAGCCCAGCGACCGCCCGCCGTAGAGCCCGTAGCGGTTGGGGGCCTGGGGTGGCGCAGGCGGACGGGGAGCCTTGACGCGGCGGCGCTCATGCGGCGGCTCGGGGAGCGGTGGCGGCGCGGCCCGGGGCGGCGGAGGCGGAGGCGGCGCGGTGATGGGGTCGGAGGCGCCGGGGAAGGACTCCCAGCCTTCGGCTTCGCCCTTGGCCTTGGACGGCGGCTGGACGCGGGCGGGCTCTTCCTCCGGGGGGGCGGCCTGGGGACGCGTGGGTTCAGGCGGCGCTTGGGGAGCGGGCTTGCCGGGTTCGCTCCAGGAC
>NZ_RAWE01000309.1 GCF_003611695.1 Corallococcus carmarthensis
GTCGTCAGCGACAGATGTGTATAAGACACAGGGTCGGGGGGAACAGAGGGGGGAGGATTCACGGCCGCGCAGCATAGCAGCGCCGGGCCTTCCCCAGGCTTTCGGTGGGTCACAAACAGGCCAGGGGGGCGGGGATGGGATAGCCTGGGCCCCATGGTGCGAAGCCGAAGCGTCCTTTTCGCGGCAGTCCTCGTCGCCTTCACCGCCGGTTGCGCCGCGCAGCGGCTCTCCGGCGCGGACCTGGACCGGGTCCAGCGGCCCGCCTTCATCTCCCGCATCGAGGACGGCGCGGGGCCCAAGAGCAAGGTGTTCCAGGAGGACGGCGCCTACTCGGGCAAGCTCAAGAAGCTGGAGCCCAAGGAGGCGGACCGCCGGCTCACCGTGAAGCTGCAGCAGGCGGTGACGCGCTTCGAGCTCTCCGAACGCCTGCGCGTCACCACCCTGTCGCGCCTGCCGGAAGAGGCCCCGTGGACGGACACGGTGGACCCCGCCCGGGTGGCCTCCGCGCTGGAGAGCTTCCTGGTGGAGGAGGTGCCCGCCAACGCGCCGGACTACGACCTGATGGCCCCGCTGGGGGCGGACACCGTCGTGGAGTTCGTCATCCAGGACTACGGCATGCGCAGCGAGGATGGGCACGCGGGGGCCTACCTCAAGGGTTACGGCCGCATGTTCCGGGTGGATGGACGTTCGGAGCTGTGGCGCCGGCCGTTCGACCTGGACGCGGTGGAGCAGGGCGCTCCGCACCTGGATCCGTTCAAGGTCGGCAAGGAGCCGGAGCTGTTCCGCCTGGCCATGACGGACCTGTTGGACAAGGTCGCGGACATGTTCGTGAAGGACCTGACGCCCACGAACCGCAAGGGCGCGGCCCCCTCGGGCAGCACCGCGGCGGACACCGTGCCCTCCGCAGTCACCCCGGCGTCCGCACCCGCGCCGGCTCCGCCCGAGCTCCAGCTGTCCCCGGGCGAGCTGCCGGATCCGGACGCTTGAGCCGCCCGGTGCCCGAGGCGGCGCGAACCTGTCCGACCGCCGGACAGGTGGGGCGGCCTGCCTAGAAGAGAGCGTGCTCGGCCAGGAGCACGCCCAGCCCCACGGCGAAGCTGAGCAACGTCACGGGCACGCCGATGCGCAGGTAGTCCATGAAGCCCATGCGGACCTTGCCACGCGCGGCCTCGAAGACGATGAGGTTCGCCACGCTGCCCACCAGCGTGAGGTTGCCCGCCAGCGTGGAGCCCAGCGCGAGCACGTGCCACGCCAGCTCCGGCTCCTGCATGGACGGCACCCACGCGCGCGCGAGCATCACGAATGGCACGTTGCTGAACAGGTTGGACGCCACGAGTGTGAGGACCGCGAAGCCCAGCGTCTCGCGCCAGGGCGGCCCGGCCATCAGCGGGGAGAACAGGTGGCGGATCTCCTCCGCCCAGCCCGCCTTGTTCACGCCGTGCACGACGACGAAGAGGCTGGCGAAGAAGAGCAGCAGCACCCAGTCCACGCGCTCCAGCGCCTCGCGCGAGTCGTGCCGGGACAGCGACATCACCAGCACTCCGCCCGCGAGCGCGCTCCAGCTCATGGGCAGCCCGGCGAAGAACGCCACCACCACGCCCAGCAGGGTCCCCAGGCCCAGCGCGAGCAGCCGGCGGTCCACCTCCAGCGCAGGCGGGTGCGTGTCGAAGCGCGCGGCCGGCAGGTCCTTTCGGAAGAGGTACAGCAGCGCCACGGCGACGATGGCGGTGGAGAGCACGGCGGGCAGGGCCATGTACGCGGCGAAGCGTGCGTAGCCCAGGCCGGACGCGCCCTGGATCAGCATGTTCTGCGGGTTGCCGGTGAAGGTGGCCACGGAGCCGCTGTTGCTGCCCATGCACACCGCGAGCAGGTACGGCACGGGCGGCAGGCGCGCGTCCTCCACCACCACCAGCACCAGCGGCGTGAGGAACAGGCACACCGTGTCGTTGACGAGGAACGCGGACAGGAACGCGCTCACACAGGTGACGGCCACCAGCAGCAGCCGGGGCGTGTGCGCGACGCGCACGGCCTTGGCTCCGGCGGCGCGGAAGAAGTTCGCCTGCGCCAGGTACACGGCCAGCAGCATCATCCCCAGGAGCAGGACGAGGGTGTCCATGTCGATGGCCTGCTGGCCCCGGTCCGAGCTGTGGCCGAAGACCTCCGCGGGCGTGACGACCCCGGCGACGACCATCAGCGTGGCGCCCAGGAGGGCACCTCCGGGACGGTCCAGCTTGATGAAGGGCAGCCTCGCCCCGGCGATGAAGATGTACGTGAAGAGGAAGATCGCGAGCGCCACGGGCGCGGGACACTAGGGTCCGCCCGGGACGCGCGTCGAGGCTTCTGAAGCCGTCGGTCCAGGTGGGAGTCACAGCCCGCGCTACCGCCCGGCTGGAACGTGGGCGGTCGGCCCCTGGGGGACCGGCGCGACGGGTCCTGACGCGCGTTGTCCTTCCGGGTACACGTCTGTACAGTGCCCGGCCCTATGAAGCCCGAGAAGGAAACCGAGGCCTTCTCCGGCCCGCGCCGCACGCCGTGGTCGGGGGCTCGCGGGCTGGACGCCGTCCTCCAGGGATGGCGGACGGACCGGCAGGTGTGGCCGAACATCGTCCACGACGCCGTGACGCCGGCCCGCGCGGGCGTGTTCGCGCCGATGCCGGAGGGGCTGTCCCCGCAGGTCCGGGACGCGCTCAAGCGCCGGGGCGTGGAGCAGCTCTTCTCCCATCAGGCGGAGGCCTTCGAACGGGCCCGAGACGGGGAGAGCCTGGTCATCGCCACGCCCACCGCGTCCGGCAAGAGCCTCTGCTACAACCTGCCGCTGCTGGATCGCTTCGCGCGCGAGCCGGAAGCGCGGGCGCTCTACCTGTTCCCCACCAAGGCCCTGTCGCGCGATCAGGAAGAGTCGCTGCGCGCGTTCATGCGCGAGGCAGGCCTGGGCCATGGCGCCATCACCTTCGACGGCGACACGCCGGGAGACGCGCGCCGTGCGGCCCGTGAGCGCGCGGGCGTGGTGCTCACCAACCCGGACATGCTGCACACGGGCATCCTGCCGCACCACGCGAACTGGGCGCGGCTGTTCGCGAACCTGCGCTACGTGGTGATTGACGAGCTGCACACGTACCGGGGCGTCTTCGGCTCGCACCTGGCGAACGTGCTGCGGCGGTTGCAGCGGGTGGCCCGGTTCCACGGAGCTTCGCCCACGTTCATCCTGGCGTCGGCGACCATCGGCAACCCGAAGGCGCACGCGGAGCGGATGCTGGGACGCGAGGTGGCGCTCGTGTCGGAGAGCGGTGCGCCGTCCGGCGAGCGCCGGGTGCTGGTCTACAACCCGCCGGTGGTGAACGCGGAGCTGGGCATCCGCGCCAGCTATCTCAAGAGCGCGGTGCGGCTCACCTCGGACCTGGTGCGTGCAGGGGTGTCCACGCTGCTGTTTGGCCAGTCGCGCAACAACGTGGAGGTGATGCTCAAGTACCTGCGCGACCGGTTCGTGGAGGAGAAGCTGGACCCGTCGCTCATCCAGGGCTACCGGGGCGGATACCTGCCGGGCACCCGGCGCGCCACGGAGGCCGCGATGCGCGCGGGCGAGGTGCGCTGCGTGGTGGCCACCAACGCGCTGGAGCTGGGCATCGACATCGGGTCGCTGGACGCGGTGGTGTGCGCGGGCTACCCGGGCTCCGTGGCTGCACTGGCGCAGCGCTTCGGCCGCGCGGGCCGGCGGGGCATGGGGAGCCTGGCGCTGCTGGTGACCTCCAGCGCGCCGTTGGATCAGTACTTCGCGGCGGATCCGCGCGCGCTCACGGGCGCGCCGGTGGAGCATGCGCGCATTGATCCGGACAACGTGGAGATCCTGGTCCAGCACCTGAAGTGCGCCGCGTTCGAGCTGCCCTTCGAGGAAGGGGATGCGTTCGGCGACGTGCCGGTGGAGAACACCACGGAGGCGCTGGACTTCCTCACGCAGCATCAGGTGGTGCACCCGTCGCAGGCGCCAGAGGGCGGCCGGCGGATGTTCCACTGGTCGTCGGACGCGTACCCAGCGCACCACGTGTCGCTGCGCAGCGTGGGCTGGGACAACGTGGTGGTCATCGAGCGCGGAACGGACAAGACGCTGGCGGAGATGGACTTCCGCTCCGCGCACACGCAGCTGCACGAGCAGGCCATCTACCAGCACGACTCCGAGCAGTACCAGGTGGAGCAGCTGGACCTGGAGAACCACAAGGCGTTCGTGCGCAAGGTGGCGCCGGACTACTTCACGGACGCGATGACGAACGTGCGCGTGAGCGTCATCCAGGAGGACCAGGGCGCGCCGCTGGGGCCGTCGCTGCACGCGGGGCTGGGCGAGGTGTCCGTCATCGAGAAGGTGGTGGGCTACAAGAAGATCAAGTTCCACACGCACGAGAACGTGGGCTACGGCGACGTGCGGCTGCCGGAGATGCAGATGCACACGTCGGCGCTGTGGCTGACGGTTCCGGAGGCGGTGGTGCGCGCCATGGACGCTCCGAGGCCCGCGGTCATCGACGCGCTTCGCGGCCTGGGTTCCGCGCTGCGCACGGTGGCGTGCGTGGGGTTGATGAGCGACCCGCGCGACCTGGGCCGGACGCTGGGCAGCCGGGACGAACCGGACGGTCCGCCGCGCAAGGAGGGGGGCGTGGGCTTCGAGCCGACGCTGTTCCTCTACGACAACGTGCCCGGCGGAGTGGGGCTGGCGGCGCGGCTGTACGATCAGCGCGAGGAGCTGCTGCTGCGAGGGCGCAAGTTGCTGGAGTCGTGCCCGTGCGAGGATGGATGTCCGGCGTGCATCGGGCCGGCGGCGGGTGGGCAGCCGGGGAGCGCGCCGTCGGGGTCGCATCCTCGCAAGCGGCTGGCGTTGGACCTGCTGGCGGCGCTCGGCGTCGCCGGGGTGCAGTGAGGAGCACGGGCGCGGCATGGACCTGAAGCGCAAGCTGTCCCGACTCACCAACGCGGGCCCCGGCAGTCAGGCCCGGGGGCCCGTGAACACCGTGGTGGTGACTCCCGCCGTGGAGACACCGGCGGTGGAGGCGCGCGCCCGGGACGAGGCGGTGGCTCGGGTTCCCTCGGTGGAAGAGGCGGGCACGACCACCATCGCGGAGGTCCTGGTGCAGGCGCTGCGCAAGCGCCTCACGATGGACGGGGAGGGTGAGCCTGCCGTCGACGTGGAGCCGGGTGCGCCGGCCACGCAGGATGCGCGTGCACGCGAGGCCAGGCTCGCGGATGCGGTCACGCAGGCCCGTGAAGACGGGCTCGCGGAGGGAACTGCCCGGGCTCGGGCGGATGGCCTGGTGGATCTGCGCGAGGAGGCGCGGCGGCGGTTCGCGGCGAAGCGGGGTGGCACGGCGGACGGAGCGGCGGATCCACGGGTGGAAGCGCTGCGCCAGATGCTGTCGTTCTGGGCGGAGCGGCAGGGCACGGCATCGGCTCGGAAGGCAGCGGCGCCGGTCCCCGAGCCGCGGGCGTTGCCGGTGGAGGCACGGTCGACGCCGCATGGCACGGTGCACGTGGCCGAGCAGCTGTACCCGCCGGAGCACTGTCACGGCACGGCGCCGGTGGCGGCGGCGCTCGACGTGGAGGCGCGCCTGGTGGCGGGGCTGGCGCTGCATCCGGAGCTGGAGTCGGTGGACTTCACCCGGATGCTGATGCTGGACACGGAGACGACAGGGCTCGCGGGTGGAACGGGCACGGTGCCGTTCCTGGTGGGCCTGGGCTGGTTCGAGGGCCGCTCCCTGCGCGTGCAGCAGCTCTTCCTGCGGCGCATGGGGGAGGAGGCGCCCATGCTGCGCCTCCTGGCCGAGCGCATGGCGTCGTCGTCCTGCCTCGTCACGTACAACGGCAAGAGCTTCGACTGGCCGCTGTTGCGCACGCGCTTCGTGCTCAACCGGGTGCCGGTGCCGAAGGAGCTGCCGCACCTGGACCTGCTGCACTGCGCGCGGCGCGTGTTCAAGCACCGGGGCGAGGGCGCGAGGCTCGTGCACCTGGAGTCGAAGGTGCTGGGGCATCACCGGGTGGGGGACGTGGACGGTTCCCTGATCCCGGAGCTGTACTTCCGCTTCCTGCGCGGCACGGACGGTTCGGAGCTGGTGCCGGTGCTGGAGCACAACCAGAAGGACCTGCTGCTCCTGGCGGCGCTGCTGGGCGACCTGGTGCGCCGCTTCCAGTCGGAAGGCACGGAGCCGCAGGACCCCAGGGATCTGCTCGGTTTCGCGCAGGTGGCGGAGCGGGCAGGGGACGCGGAGCGCGCGCTGACCTTCGCGAAGGCCGCCGCGGAGAGCGGCGGCCCGGTGGGGATTGAAGCGCTGGTGCTGGCCTCGCGCGTCTGCCGCCGCTCGGGTGACTGCGAGACGGCGGTGGCGCACCTTCAGCGGGCGCTCACGTTCGCGAAGCCCGGTCAGGGTGCGGTGCTGCACCTGTCCCTGACGAAGCTCTACGAACACTCGCTCAAGGACCTGCCCCGGGCCCTGTACCACGCCCGGCTGGCCGCTCCCGTGGAGCTGCCCGACGACCACCAGCTCCGGCTTGAGCGCCTGGAGCGGCGGCTGTCGCGGCAGGGGGCCTGACTAGAACTTCCACTCCTGTCCCTTCTGCCCCAAGGCCGCGCGCGTCGCCGCCACGTCCTGCAGGGCCTTGAAGGGCGAGGCGTCCGCGAGCTTCACCACCGAATCCAGGACGGCCGAAGCCATCTGCACGTTGTTGCCCTGGATGGCACCGTCGAGCCGTTCGAAGAGCTGCCGGAAGTTCTCCTTCCGCTCGTCGAAGCTGCGATCGAGGTGGTGCATCAGCACGTCGCGCATGGCGTGGATGTGCTCCACGTTCACCCGGGCATTCTCCCGCAGGCGCGTCTGCTCGGTCTGCTCCTTCGCGATGTCGCGCACGCACTCGGTGATGGTCCGGATGCCCTGCAGGACGTCGCCAATCCCTGCCACGGGCAGATTGCCCACGGGGGCCAGGTTCTTCGAGGTCATGCCGCCTCCGAATGCAGGAGGTGACGGGTCTGCCCGAGCAGGGCCTCCAGTTGAACGTTGAGGTCGCCGCCTTCGGTGAAGAGCGGGACGCGCATCAATTCACTCTCCGCCTTGGCCAACTGCATGGCGATGGCGAAGCGAGCCAGATGCGCATCGTCTTCGGCGTTGAAGTGTCCGGACAACGTCCAGAGGGACTCGACCGCCGCCTTCGCGCGCTGGTCGAGCAGGTCGAGGACCGTGCTCAGCTCTTCCACGCGGATGCCCGCCCGCGCCAGCAGTCCGATGATGGCTTCGATCTTCGCCACCTGTTCATCCACTTCGCACGAATAGGCTTCGGCCTTCGTCTTCGCCTTCTCTCCCTCCCGGGCGAGGAAGAAGCCGGCCACGGCCGCGGCGGGCGCCACCGCGATGCCGCCGAGGACCACGGCGCCTCCCGCCATGCCAAAGCCCCCCGCCGCGAGGGAGCCTCCGCCCAGCCAGGCCAGGAGCGCACTGTTCGCCGCGGCCCCCGACAGGCCCGACATGGCCACGCCGGTGCCCGCGGTGGCGAAGGTGGTGACGAGCCCCGTCGTCATGGCGCTCGCACCGGCGCCGGTCATCGCGGCCGTGACGGCGCCAGAGAGGGCGCCGCCCGCTTCGAGGTACTGCGCGGCGAACTGGCGCACCTCCTCCCGGCTGACCCCCACCGCCCCCAGGCTCTCCAGCGCGGCGATGCGGGCCCGCTGGTTCAGCTGCTCAAGGAAGTCGAAGAGGCGCTTGAAGGTGGTGGCCACCACCTTCGCCTTCTGTTCGCCAAGGGCGTCGAGCTTCCCCTGCAACCCGCCGCGTGTTTCATCGAGATGCCCGAGCCACTCGCGGTGCTTTGCCTCCGCGGCCTCGCCAATCTCATTGGCCTCCCGCATGGCATCGACGCCGTCGTAGCCCTTCTTCGCTCCATATCCGAGGAGGCTTGCGAGTCCGATCGCGACAGGAATGAGAGGCAGCGGCATGGGGAGCCTTTCAGGTGGGGTTCTACGCGGCCATGCTGCGGCGTCCGCGACAACGCTCACAATCCCCCGTCCGGGTGAGGACGCGTGGACCCAGGCCCTCAGCCCTCACGGCAGCGCAGCACGCAGGCCCGGGAACCACGCGACGATCAACCGCTGCGTTCCCAGCTTCACCTGGGCCCGGCCCGATTCGCCGTCCTGGTAGACGCGCTTCTTGCCTTCCCGCTCGTAGGTCCGGGCCGGCACGTGCGCCCGGACCAGCACCACGCCATCCCGGGACACCGCGTCCGCCCGCCGCCGCACCTTCGCGAACTGGAGCGACTCCTCCGGACCTTCCACCTGCTCGATCTCCGCTTCGAGCGGGACCGGCATGTCCGGCAGCTGAAACTCCAACGTCATCCCCGGCGCCAGCTCCGACCGGTACTCCCCCGGGAACAACACGTGGAGCGACGGCAGCACCTTCCGGTTCAGCAACGCCACCACCGGCTGCCCCTCCACCACCTGCGCACCCTTCGTCACCGGCACCTGGCCCACGATCGCCTCCAGGGGCGCCACCACCTCCGTCGTCCCTGACGCCGTCTCCAGCCTTGCCACCACCTTCCCGGCCTGGACCGGCTCGCTCAGCCCCACGTCCACCGACATCACACGCCCCGCGGCCGGGGCGGGAACGTCCACCCACTCGCCCTGCTGGAGCATCACCGGCCCGCGCGCCGTGCGGTCCACCCGCACCATCCCCGCGAGCACCCCCAGCGTCACCAC